>JALYTG010000081.1 GCA_030854405.1 Chloroflexota bacterium
GGTCGGCGGCGTCTTCGCCGCGGTGCTCACGCTTGCGCTCGGTGGCCCCGGGTGGATGGCACTCGGCGCGGCGGCAATCACGGCCCTGGTGGTGTCCGTCATCGAGGCCCGATGGACCTTCCAATCCGTCGCTCGCAACCAGGCCAGCCTCGAGGTGCGGTTCCCGTCACCTCCCGAGTGAACAGTCGGTAGGCCGGTCCCGGTTTGCCAGCCTTGGCACGTATCGGCCAACCGATGGCGGAAGTTGCTGGCGCGAGCATCAATCGGCCAACGAGATCGGCTCAGGTTGTCCGAGGCGTGCCGGCCCTGGCAAATCCGGCCATCCAGTAGCCGATAGTCGCCAGGCTCAGCAAATTTCAGCTGATGGCGCCTGGCCCACCGATGAGAGTTGGGTGCCCGGCGTCGTGCGATCGGTCCGCTTGCGCCCTTACGGCGCGGCGAGAAGGACGTGGGTGCCGAGTCGACGCCAGATCACGTGCGGGCCTGCACCCTGGCTCTGGCCGTATTCAAAGGTCGCTCGGCCATCCGATGCCCAGGTCATCTCAAACACGCCGGGGGCGCCCTGCACGCCCTTGACTCGGAGGCCGTGCCGGAAGCGGCCGGCGCTCAAGTCGACATCGAACTTGCGGAACGCCACGCGGTATCGGTCCTTGTCGTTCGAGCGAAGTCGGCGCCAGTCACGATCGAACTGACGAGTCCTCGCATGGCTCGGCATGCGCTACTCGAGGGAGTCTAGGAAGTCGTCCGCCCCCTGCGCCGGGGAGAGTCGTCCCTGCCCGATCTCCTCGCTGGCCCGTCGCTCACCGCGCTGCCACGCCTCGGTCCAGAACCATGCCTCATCCGCATCGACGAGCTTCTTGGGGCGCAACACGATCCCCTGCGCCCCGACTGAGACCTCGAAGACGTCGCCCTCGTCCACGTGCGCGAGACGGCGCACGGAATCCGGCAGTGTCAGCTGGCCCTTGGGTCGCAGGCGAATGAGGTTCATCGGTCGGAAAGTACGACTATCGGAGGATCCTGTCAACGGGGCCCTTCTTGACAGCGAGCGTTGGAGCGAGGCGGCTCTGGAGGCCGGACAATGGCTTCAACGATGAAACGGCCCAGCGGCTGGCTCCCGGTGGCAATGTCGTCTAGGGACATCGGCCTTAGGCCAGCCGGGCAGTGGCCTCGTCGGTCGTGATGACATCAGCGAACTCGTCGTGGAGGCTCGCAAGGGCCGTGCGGTGGATGAGATCAGCCGGGAACACCTCACCATCCGGACCTTCTCGGTCGAAGGTGGCGCACGCATCACCGACGACCCAGGTTTCGAACCCGAGATTCCCTGACATCCGCGCAGTGGTCGAACCGCAGTGATCGGTCGTGATCGCGGCGATCACCACCGTTGTGGCACCGGCCGCATGCAGGCGGTCTTCCAGGTCGGTCCCGATGAACGCGGAGTTCACTCCCTTGGTGAGCACTGGCTCATCACCCACGGGCATCGCTTCCGGTTTGAACTCGAACCCGGGATCCCCCTCGTTGAAGAAGTGCCATTTGGGATCGGTCTCCCGATGTCGTACGTGGATGACGGGCGCCTTCGCGGCTCTCCAAGCGGCGAGCAGTCGCGCAACGTTCGCCTCGGCATGAGGGTTGTTCCGCTCGCCCCAGAAGGGGTCATCGAATGCGCGCTGCACGTCAACCACGACCAGCGTCGGCTTCACGGACATGACGGAACCCTAGCACCTGGTCAAGCGCGTGCATACGCGCAGAACACACCGTCGGGCTCCTCCGAGGTGGCGTAGTGCCGGTCGAGCATGAAGGCGCGCTCCGTTATTTTGCCGGCCGCCATCAGCGCCGCAAGCTTGGCCTTGAACCCGAGGGACGCGAAGACTTCGAGCTTGACCGTGAACGCGAATGGCGCCCCTGGCTTCAGGATCCGAAACAGTTCGTCCTGGCACTCCGCGCCCACATGTCCGTGGGTGAACGTGCCGCAGCAGGAAGCGCCCGCGTAACTCGCGCTCGGGATATCGAGCGGCTCGTTGAGATCGGCGGTGATGAAAGCGCGATAGTCGCCGACGCGCCGCGCTATCAGCATCATCTCGGGCGAGAAGTCGAGTCCGTCGATGCATAGGTACCCCTGCTCGGCGAGGCACTACCTCCTTCTCGGGACTGTGCTCGCCAGTGGGGCACCGCCTGGGCCGCCCACTGGTGTGCCCGCGTCTCGACCGGACTGCTTCGCCTCTTCTAGCTGCTCATGGCTGGTCAGGTACCGATCGTGGCCTTCTTCGCCGTCAGGTGGCTACCGCAGACTCCAAGGGAGGCGCTGCAGGTGCTGGCCCTGCAAACTGGCGCCGCATTCGCGGCATTCGCGGGCGTCTTCTTTCTGACCTAGGCTTGTCGAAGCCACGGAGTCACCCTCCGCCCGACCGGCCATCACCCCGGCAGGTCGCCATTTCCTCGCAACGACATTGAGGTTCCCCTTGAAGGCATATGCGCTCACCAGTCCCGACAAGGCGGCCGAGCTGATCACGCTGCCGAAACCGGAGGTCGGGCCGCGCGAGGTGCTGGTGGCGATCCGCGCCGCGAGCGTCAACGGATTCGACGTCTTCCAGGCGAGCGGGGGTCTGACCGGCATGATGGAGCATCGGTTTCCGACGGTTATTGGGCGCGATCTGGCAGGAGTGGTCGAGGGGATCGGCCCGGAAGCCACCGACTTCGCTGTCGGCGATGAGGTCTTCGGATTCGTGCCCTCCACGCCGCCCCTCGAGCACGGCTCGTTCGCCGAGTACATCTCGGCTGACGACCTCGTGCTGGCGCGCAAGCCGGCCGGCCTCGACTTCGAGACGGCCGCGGGCCTGCCACTGGCCGGCAGCGCTGCGCTCGACCTCCTGGAGGCCGTCGACGTCAAGGATGGCGAAACCCTGCTGATCGTGGGGGCAACGGGAGGCGTTGGATCGTTCGCCGTCCAGCTGGCGGCCATGCGCGGCGCGACCGTCATTGCCACCACGCGGCCCGATGAGGACGCCCCGGGTGAGCTTGGTGCGTCGCACACGATCGACTATTCGGCCGGAAGCGTCGCCGATGCGGTGCGCGCGGCCTATCCCGACGGCATCACGGCGCTGATCGATGTCGTCAACAGGAAGGAAGCGCTCACCGAGGTCGGATCGGTCGTGCACTCAGGTGGTCGCGTGGCGAGTCTCCTTGGCGCGGCGGACGTCCAGGAGTTCGCGTCGCGCGATATCACCGCCACCAACGTGAACGCAACCCCGACCCCCGAAAAGCTCCAGCGTCTGGCGGAGCTCGTCGGCTCCGGCGGGCTCCGCGTGATCATCCAGGCGGTGTACCCGCTCGACCAGGTCGGCGAGGCACTCGAGGCGTTCAAGCAGGGCACGCGCGGCAAGCTGATCGTCCGGCAATGACGCTGCCCCGCCGGCAGGGCGCATCCGCGACCTGAGCCGTCGACTTACGCTGAGCGTGCGTAACGGCCAACTTCGGCGCGAGAGACGGCTGGATCGGGTCCCTGCGTCGCCGTCCTGTGCGCCTGGCGTGCACGCCAGCCAGGGAAAAGCGGAAATTGACCTTCTGTTGGCAGAGAACGGAGGCTCATTGGCAGTTACGTACGCTGAGCGAGCGCAAACCGCCAGCTGAGCACCGTCAATCGGACTTGGTGAGGCGGCAGGCCCGGGTGCGAAGGCTGACTTCGAGCACGTACGCGTGGCCGCTTTCGAGGGCGCCGACCTGCGCGCAGAGCTGCTCCTCCGGGTCAAGCGTGCCGCAGTTCCCATCGCACGTTCGGTAGTAGGCGACCAACGTCTGCTCCCCTGGTGGGGTCGGATACCGGGAGGGGCCCTCTGTCTCCATCATCCTGTCAAGGATCACCGAGCCGTCTGCGGCAACCGATCGGAGAAAGCCCAGCGCGCCCTCAATCCCGAGCAGGACGCCATCGGTCTCGATCCATTTCACCTCGACTTGAGGCGCGTCCTTCGCCACCGTGGGGATGAGCTCCACCAGCGGCTGGGAACCGCCGCGGCCATCGAGAACGACGACACCCGGCACGACCACCTGCCGCAAGGTCGTCTCGGTGCTAGACGAAGTCGGGCCGCTGGACGAAGTCGGGCCCCTGGCCGAAGTCGGGCCGCTGGCCGAAGTCGCGCCGCCACACGCGGCAAGCACCAGTCCGACCGCGAGCGATGTGCCGACGACCGGGCTGCGAGTTCGGGGAATCTGCACGTCCGCTACCTCTCATCGGCAATCGTACGTCCAACTTGCGGCGCGACCGTGAATCGACGACGGGTGCTAATCGCTACCCGAGACCGGAACAGCGCACGCGGAGACGAGAGCCAGAGCGATTGCCCCGCCGAGAAGGGGCCTGCACCTCAAGGTAGGATCCAATGCCGGGGAATGGGACGACCGGACAGGTCAGCGGCGTCCGGCCGCTGTCGGCGACCGCCCACAACGGAGCCACGTACGCCACTGCGTCGACCGAGCGACTCCGAGTTCCGCGCCCTCAACCTCGATGTCCTGCGCATCCAGAACGGGCCTATGGCGGAGATCACGAGGTCTGGCCCCGGACTGTTGCAAGCATCCGGCCTCCCGCCGGCGTTTTGAGGATGAGCGGGCGGCGGAGGGTCATCTTGGTGCCCTCGACGAATACGAAATTCGGGCGCGGGCCGAGCCAGTCTGGCGTACTGAGAATCAAGAGCGAGCCTAAGCGACGAGCCATTTTGCGAGTCCTCCGGCGGCATGCGTTGAGAGTTGCCCGCAACGATACGGAGGCTGACTGCGGTTTCACTGCGGTCGTCAAGAGGCGAGCCAATCGCCCGTCGTGATCGGATCACCCAGCTCTTCGGGCGCGCCGTGATAGAGGTATGCGTACGCCCGACTGACGGAACAGTCGAACACGGCCACAATTCGACGCAGATACTCCGAACCCGCCTCGTCCGACGGGTCGTAAAGCTCCAGGGCGTCGAGGTTCGCGAGCATCTCGTCGGAAACCACGCGGTAGACCTCGACCGAAACGCGCCCGCTGGGCGCCTCGACGAGCGCCGGATACGCATATTCGCGGCGTGGTGTGCGGGGCATGTCGAATAGCGCGCCGGCCACGAACCCGGTGCCGAGAAACTCTGCCCCATCGAGCAACCGGTGGTTGCGCTGGCCGCGCCGGAGGGTGCCGTACACCGCGACCGCTTCCAATGGTTCGTCAGTCATCGGCGTCGGTGATGTCCACGCCTGCATGATGCCTCCGTGACGGCACCGCGAATGCTGCGACTCGCGATCCCGCCCTCCCCGCGGCGGGGTTGCGCCGCGTGCATCGGCGCTGGGCAATTGCCAAGTGGGATGGCCTTGCGACCGTCGAGGGCATTGCCGTCGGTCGGATGGCCAGTCTGGGTGGCCGCCAGAGGTGCGAGACGGCGGGGATCGCGAGCTCGGCGGTCGTAAGGCCAACCTGAGTGGCTCGAGTGGCTCTCGCATTGGTCATACCATCATCGTGGGAGGTTGCCGCCGGGGCTCAAGGCCATGAACGACCAATTGTCAGAGGTGCTGGGCGCCCGACCCGTGGCGCGTCGCCGGGTTGAGCGCGGCTACACGCCGGCCCAGCGCTGGGTGGTGGAGCTCGACGACGGCCGATGGGTCTTCGTCAAGGTCGGCGTCAACGAGCTGACCGCCGGCTGGCTGCGCGACGAGCAGCGGATCTACGCGTCCCTGGACGCGCCGTTCATGCCTCGGCTGCTGGGCTGGGCCGATGGTGATCGGCCGATGCTGGTCCTCGAGGATCTCAGCTCAGCCTTCTGGCCTCCGCCCTGGACCGATGCGCGGGTGGCATCGGTCCTTCGAATGCTCCGCGAAGTCGCCTCGACGCCTCCCCCGCCCTGGTTGCCTGGCGCGACAAGCTCGGGATTCCTCGACAGGGGTTGGCGCTCCGTCCGCGAGGATCCAGCTCCGCTGCTCGCCACCGGCGCGGTCGAGCCCGCGTGGTTGGAGACGGCTCTGCAGATGCTGCTGGCGGCGTCTGACGCCTGCCGGCTCGATGGCGACGAGCTGCTCCACCTCGACGTCCGCAGCGACAACATCTGCTTCCGCGCGGACGGCTCGGCGGTGCTCGTGGACTGGAACCTCGCCGTGGTCGGCAACGCCCGGCTCGAGATCGCGTTCTGGCTCCCGACCCTCGTCGCGGAGGGTGGGCCGATGCCCGAAGCGATCCTCCCCGACGCCGGCCCGGAAGCGGCCTTCGTCTCAGGATTCTTCGCGGCCCGCGCGGGCCAGCCGCCGATCCCCGGCGCGCCTGCCATCCGGCCGTTGCAGCTCGAACAGCTGCGCCACGCGCTTCCCTGGGCCTGTCGCGAGCTGGGCTTGGCGCTTCCCTAGACGTGGGTCAGCTACGATGAATCTGCTGTGAGTGTGCCCATCGATGAGGCGACAAGCCGGTTCCTGAAGTCCGCCGGGGCCGACCTGCAATCTCGACTCGGCAAGGTTGGCACGGTCGAAGAGCTCAAGATCGACGACGGCTCCTCCGGGGTGGTGTCCCTTGTTACGCGTGTCCGCGTCGGCTCACGGACCGTCGACTATCGCGCCACTGGCGACAACCTCGTCGAGGCCTACGCCGCTCTCACACACGGGATTACGACAAAGAACGAGAGCTCGGCCACCAACCGCGGATAGGTCTGCTACCTCGGGAGCCTCTTGCCGTCGAGCCGACGCGGGCCAGGCCGGCCGGGACTCGGGATATTACCCACGGTCATGCGTTCGCGGGATTCGGCTTGGAATTGCCGTCGTATCGGCCTAATCATTACTCGGGGTGATCATTCGAGGGATTCCGGGCCTCCAGAGCGGTGAAATCGGCCAAACGTACGACCTGGGGTAATAACTGGAGGGCTCCAGAGGGCGTCTATTCGCCACCGAACTAGGAGACACTGATGGGAAAGGTCGAAGCCAGCATCACCATCCATCGGTCCGTCGAGGACGTCTTCGCAGTGGTCAGCAACTTCGAGCACAACTCCAAGTGGTCGTCCGCGACAGTCGAGGACAAGATCACGTCGCCGGGGCCAATCGGCGTCGGCTCAAAGGCGCGGCTTGTGTCCAAGTTTCTCGGGCGGCGCATCGAGAACTTCGCAGAGGTCACAGAGTTTGAGCTCAACCGCCGAGTCACGATGCGGAGCACGTCACGACCGATGCCGTTCCAAGGCTCGCTCACCCTCGAGCCCGTCGAAGGCGGCACGCGCGTCAACACCACGTTCAAGCTGGAGCCAGGTGGCCTCATCAAGCTCGCCGAGCCGCTCGTCATGACCATGGCCAAGCGGCAGTGGGACAGCGATCTCGCGAACCTGAAGGACCTGATGGAAGCGCACGCGTTGTAGCGGACTTCGGGAGCGCACCAGCCCAAAGCCTCTATCGCATCGGCCCAGGGGGGCGCACACTAGCGGAGCGTGCCCGCCTAGAAGGAGGAGGACGAGTGATGATCCACTCACGTCCAGCCCAGAGGCTTGGCACCGCCCTCGCGATCGGAATCGCGACCAGCGTCCTGGCCGCCGGAGCCGCACTCGCGCATCCAGCGTCGGAGGGCGCCCACCCAAGTGGCTGCATCGTTACCGTCGAGCCCGGCTCGGTCGCGGTTGGTGGCCAGTTCACGGTCGCGGGCAACTTCGGCGGGGCATCGATCTTCCTGGTCAAGGGCGCCAATGCGACACTGCCCGCGGGTGCCACGCCCAATGCAACCACGCCGGCCGGGACTTCCTTCAGCGTGACCTTCACGGCCCAGGCCGCCGACGTCGGCGACTTGACCGTCTTCGGCCAAATTCCCGCGAGCGGGTGCGGCGACGTGGATCGGCTCACGGTAACGGCCGCTCTTCCCAACGTGGCCATGGCTCAGCCATCAGCTATCGAGTTCATCGGTTGGCTGGCCTTCTTCCTTGCCCTGGTCCTGGCATTGCGGCGGCTCGCAATCCTTCGACGCTGAAGCGCTCCGCTCAAGAACCGAACGCTTATTCCGCGGCCTTCGCCCAGAGAGCGGCCACGCTTGAGCGACGGTCCTGCGCCGCCACCGTCCCGGCGAGGACGACCACGCCTCCGCCCTCGGCAACGCCCGCCGGGTAAGCAACGCCGCCGAGGTCGATCGCCTCCCAGGTCAATCCATCGGCGGAGGTCCATGCGCCCCCGACGGCGTTCCCAGGAGGGAACTGGCTGCTGGAGGCCGAGAAGAAGAGCCGTCCATTGGCCGCGCCAAGGATCGGGTCCCAGACCATGGTCGACCCGACGCGATCAATCTGCGTGAGCGGCTTCCAGGCGATGCCGTCTGCCGAGAACCAGAAGTGGGCGGAATCGTCCTTTGAGGCCACTGTGGCGATCCAGTCCGGGCCGAATCCGGTCACGCGAACATCGGGCCGGTAGTCCTGGGGATCCGGCCCGAATGGGGCGCGCGTGTCGACCCACGCGCGCCCGTCGGACGAAGCGAACGTGAACCGCTGGTAATGGGAGGTGACTCGATCTGTCCGCACGCCGAAGACGACAAAGCCCTCGTCGCCTGCGCCGGCGTCGCTGATATCGACGTAGGTTTGGTCCTGGCTGAACTCGTGTACCTGTTCCCAGGCCACGCCATCCTTGGAGAGCCACAGCGTCGGGTTTCCGGCGTCGGTCGGGTAGCCGGCCAGGAGGTAGCCCCGTTTCCCGCGCTCGATGCTCTTGATGAAAAGGCCCTGCGGCAGCCCGGTCTGGACCGCGTCCCATGTACGGCCATCTGAAGAGCGCAGCGCGGGCGGGGTCCGTATTCCGGGTTGGGTGGTCGGAAAATCGGCGTAGAGCACATAGTCGCCGTCGGGCGTCGTGATGAGGCTATTCACGGACCCATTGGTGAGCTGGGCAGGCATCGCAATCTCCTCCCAGGCGAGTCCATCCGGCGACGCCCACGTGTACCTCCGCGTGATCTGTGGGCCGCCCTCGAATCCCTCCTGTCGGTCGCCAATCGCCAGGAACCCGGCCGTTCCGTACACCACGTGGCGTGCGGTGTGCGTGGCGGTCGTGTCGCCGAACGTTGCCACTCTTGTCCAGGCCGCCGGCGGCCCCGAGGGCGGCGCACTCGCGACGGGCGTCGGATTGGATGCCTGCACGGATGACGAGGGGGACGCCACGTTCGTCGCGGAGCAGCCGGCGCACAGGATGAAGAGGAGCGACAGGGTCAGCGCGCCTGCGCCGCGCCGACGGGAACCCAGTGGTGTGCGCAGCTTCATGACGACCTCCACGACGGTCGAACAGGAGGATTGTTGCACCTGCTGTTCGTGCCGACGCCTCCCGGCGAGCTCAGGCGCGCAACGACACCGCGCGGGAATCCGGACGGCCGGTCAGGATCGCCGACAAAATCTCGACCCCGTCCACCAAGCGCGGTCCCGGCCGCGAGACGTAGGCCGACCCGTCGATCGCCCAGACCTGCCCGTCGCGCCAGGCACGCGTGCGGGTGAGTGGCTCCGGCGGTGGGAATAATTCCCACTCCTCGAGGCTCCTGATCAGGTCGAAGCCACACAGTCCCAGGACCACGACCTCAGGATCGGCACCCGCCACGGCTTTCCAGGAGATCTCGCGCGACGGTTCGTGCCGTCGTCCAATGACCGGTTCGCCGCCGGCCAGCTCGACCTGCTCCGGCACCCAGTGGCCGGGTGCGAATAAGGGCTCCAGCCACTCGATCACCGCCACGCGCGGGGCCCGTCCGGGTCGTTCGATCGCCGCCAGGCGGGCGGACAG
>JALYTG010000255.1 GCA_030854405.1 Chloroflexota bacterium
GGATGGCACGCTGCCAAGCTGGCGGCGGCAAGCGCGCGTGAGGCGGGCTTCGCGGGCATCGTGCTCATGGGCCTTCGCTTCGAAACCGTCGTGGGTGAGGCGTATGACGTGTGGCACAACGTTGCCAATCCGGTGACGGCCGCCTGATGTTCTCCGGGATCTCGTTGTCGGTTACGCCCGGCTGGTTCCGGCCGACCTGCAGCCCTCAGCCACGTGCGAGGGCGATGGCGAGGGTGTTGCTGACTGCCCCCAGCAGGCCCAGGCCGGTAGCGGCGGCGCCGCCCAGCACCACGAGCCGCGGATACCGCCAAGCGGCAAGGACGAGGATGGCGAGGGTGAGCAGGATGGCGCCGCCCTTCAGCGCCATCACCGCGGGCAGGCCGCCGGCGTCGTACAAGAAGCGCATCCAGCCGTTCGCTTCGGCACCAATGCCCAGTCGGCTGATCCCGATCGCGAAGCTGACCGCATCGGCAAGCTGTGCGATGAGCAGGCCGGCGAGGACCAGACGAACCCTCATGGTCGAAGGTGACGCAGGATTTGGGCCAGCATGTCAGCGCTCAGACGCCGGCGATCTCGACTTCATCGATCACCTCGTCGACCCCGGGCACGTCCCCGACCATGCCGAGCAGCTCGTCCAGCACATCGATCGACTCGACCTCCCCGCGGACGCTGACCGTCCGGCCGGCGACCGCGATGCGCAGCCGCTCGCCGGCGGGCACGTCGGAGCTGCGCAGCGCATCGAGCACGCGATCGAGCAGCTCGTCGTCGGCCGGCCTCGCCGTCTCTGCCATGACCAGCCGGTCGTCGCCCGGCTGCGACTCGCCGGGCACCCGTTGGCCGGGTGGGTCGTAGGTTAAGCCCTCCTCGCGGGCGACCAGATAGTCATCGGTCTGGCCGCTGGCCGGCTCGTCGACGAGGTCCCCAGTGTCTTCCGACGGGAGTGGGATGCGCTCAGTCATCGATTCCTCCTTGGGTGCCGCGTAGGTTGGAAGTGTCCATCAGCAGGAAATGGACCCGACCCTGGGCGTCAGATCCAGCACCACCCGTTCGGCGGGAACCCCTGGTTGATCTGGTCATCCGGAAGTTGGAGCGCCGGGGCGTCCGGACGGCTGCAGTCCCGGAAGAGGATCCGAGCCTGCCAGTCTTTCGGGCTCAGCGGCAGCGCGGTCAGCAGCGGCAGATAGAGCGCGAGGCTGGCCAGCACCGCGAGCGCGAACGCGACCATCGCGACCCGGCCGATCCGGGCCTCGCACAGCCATGCCGCAACCGCCCCGAGCGCCAGGCAGAGGAAGGGCACGGTGGGCAGCAGGTACCAGAGGAAGACCTGGCTGCGAGCCCCTGACAGGATCAGCCACGGACCGTAGGTCGCGATGGCGCCGGCCAGGATGACGGGCTCAGCACGTGAGAGGCCGGCCCCGGCGCGCAGCCAGCGCACCGCCAGGGCCACGAGCGCCGCCGATGCCGGCCACCAGACGAGTGGATTGCCGAGCGCCAGGATCTCTCGATAGCTGCCGCCCTGGTTGCTGAAATAGTAGGCGACCGGGCGTTTCAAGGCGATCCACGACCAGGGTGGCGACTCGTAGGGGTGATGGCCGGTAAGCGACGTGTGGAATTCGAGCATCTGGCGCTGATGCTCGAAGACGCCACGCCAGAAGGTCCCCTCCACCCACGGCAGCCCGATCACCTCGCCGGGCATCCGCCCGGTATAGCTCAGCACATAGACCGCGAGTGGCACAAGCCCGAGCAGCACGAGCGTCGGGAGCCCCTCCTGCGCGATGGCGCTGCGCACGACCTGCCCCCAGCCGTCGGCGGGCCGCTCGCGATGGCGGGCCGCCAGCTCCCAGGCGATCACCAGGCCGATCACCGCCAGTGCGACATAGGCGCCCGACCACTTCACCGCGGTCGCCGCCCCGAGGCTGGCGCCGGCCACCAGCCGCCAGGGTCGGCCGAGCAGCCAGCGCCGGTCTCGCGACCCGTCCCGGTCGAGCACGATCGCCAGCACGGAGACCACCACGAAGAGGGTAATGAAGACATCGAGCATTGCGATCCGCGACTGGACCAGGTGCAGGAAGTCGGTCGCCAGCAGGCCGGCCGCCGCGAAAGCGCCGATGGTTGCTGCCCGCCCCCTCGACCCGTGGCGCAGCAGCTGCCACGCGAGCAGGTACACGAGCGCAACGGTGAGGGTGCCGGCGACGGCCGCGGCAACGCGCCAGCCGAACGGCTCGAAGCCGAGGAGCTTGATTCCGGCCCCGATCAGCCAGTTGCCGAGCGGCGGATGCGCCCGGCTCGCAAGCTCGTCGATGCCGCAGACCGCCGGGTCGCCGACCACGTAGCGACATGCGTTCCGGGCGTAGAAGATCTCGTCGAAGACGAAGGCGAGGGGCCGTCCAAGGGCGACCAGCCGCAGGATGGCGGCCGCCAGTGTCACGAGCGACAGCGCGAGCGAGTCGAGCCGAGACCATGCGGCGACCGATGGGGCAGAGCGCGGAGCCACGGCGGGTCGGTCGATAGGGTGAGCTCCTCGCACTGCCGATTCGGAGCGCCATCGTAGCGGTCACCGTGGTGGAGGGCGAGGCCCGCGCACCGAGCCGGGCTTGTGTGCTAGACACCCAGGCACGAGGGAACGAGAAGGGAGGGAGGGACCCATGAGCCTCGCTCGAACGGTTGCGGCATCCCTGGGCGTCATCTATGTGCTGGCCGGTGTCGTCGGCTTTCTGCCTGATCCGCTCGTTCAGGCGAGCACCACTGCGGGTGCCACCGCTGCACTGCTCGGAGTCTTTCCGATCAACCCGCTGCACAACGTCGTGCACCTGGCGATCGGCGCCTCCCTGCTCTACGCCTCGATGGCGACCGCCACCGCCCGGATGGCCTCGCGCGTCATCGGCATCGTCTATGTCGTTGTGGGCCTGCTCGGCTTTGTCTCGCCCAATGGGTCGGGTCTGCTGCCGCTCGGCGGGGCAGACATCTTCCTGCACCTCGGCACCGGGGTCGTGCTGCTGACGGTCGGCTTCATGAATACCGGGGACACGCGCGCGGCCGCGTGAGCTGCGAGGGCTGGCCTGAGGTCAACTCAACGGAGGTCAGCTCAAACGGACTCAGTCGATCCCGTCGCTGCGCGGCTCGCTGACGCGATGGCGGGCGAGCTCCTCACGACAGCTGAGGGTGTGCTTCAACGCCGGGTCGCTGAACCAGATCAGGTATCGGTTGTGATCGCTCAGCTCACGCAGCCGCTCGCGGGAGTACGGATCGCTTGGCTGCAGCCAGGCATCTCCCAGCCCCAACCCGTGTTCGGGCACGTACTGGAAGCCGATCTCGTGGCTGACGCAGCTGGCCACCACCGTGAAGGCGCCCTCCCATGAATGCGCCACCCGATCGACCTTCCACCCCGGCAGGCGTTCCGCCAGCTGGTGCTCGATTGAGCTGCGACCCGGGTCCGGCGTGCCGG
>JALYTG010000256.1 GCA_030854405.1 Chloroflexota bacterium
CAGCTCGTGGGGATGGGCTTCCAGGACATCACCCATCCCGACGACCTGCCGAAGGACTTCAACGCCCTGCAGGAGATGATCGAGGGCGTGCGGGATCGCTTCCAGACCGAGAAGCGCTACTTCCACGCCGACGGCCATGTGATTTGGATAAGCCTCAGCACGACAATCGTGCGCGACGGCGAAGGCAAGCCGATGTATCTGCTGTCGCAGATGCAGGACATCAGCGAGCGCAAGGAGAACGAGAAACGGCTAACCCATCGGGCCTCCCACGACGAGCTCACGGGTCTACCCAACCGTGGCGTGCTCGAGGACCGGATGGTCCTGGCCTTCAACCGGCAGCGACGCGAGCGAAAGCCGATCTCCGTTCTCTATCTCGACCTCGACGGCTTCAAGCGGGTCAATGACACCCACGGCCACGACGCGGGCGACTACCTGCTGGTCGCCGTGGCCAAGCGCCTCACCGCCCTCGTGCGGCCGACCGACGTCGTGAGCAGACTGGGCGGCGATGAGTTCGCGATCCTCTGTGAGGCAATGAACGAGCAGGGGGCGACGCAGCTTGCGAAGCGGATCGTGGAGGTCGTCCCGAAGCCGATCGAGGTCGAGGGTCGTCGCCTCACCGTCACGCCCAGCGTTGGCATTGCGCTGAGTCGTGACCCCGCGATCAGGCCCGGCGAGCTGCTCGCCGACGCGGACATGGCGATGTACTTCGCCAAGGAAGAGAGCCGGTCCGGCTTCGCGTTCTTCGAGGACGAACTGCGCGAGCATGCCCGCAACCGCATGTCGCTCGACGCCGGCTGAACAGCTGCGGCGACTCCGTCCTGCAGCAGTGCTCTCGGGGCGCCAGCCGACGGCTCGTAAACTGGCTGCATGTTCGAGGGAATGACGTTTGACGAGCACGGGCTCGTCCCCTGCGTGATGCAGGACGACGCCAGCGGCGAGGTGCTGACGCTCGGCTATATGAACGAGGAGGCGCTGCGCCTCACCGTTGAGACCGCCGAGGTGCACTTCTTCAGCCGCTCGCGCGATGAGATCTGGCACAAGGGGGAGACCTCCGGAAACGTGCAGCGCGTGCGCCAACTGCGCTACGACTGCGACGGCGATGCGCTGGTGGCGCTGGTGGAGCCGGCCGGACCGGCCTGTCACACGGGTGAGAGGTCCTGCTTTTACCGTGAGCTGGGTGGTTCAGCGGCCACCGGCAAGGACGCGCCCCGCGCCGAGGGAGAACCTGGGCTCGCCGCCCACGAGGCGCTCGCGGCGCTCGAGCGAACGCTGCGCAAACGCCAATCCGAGCGGCCCGAGGGCAGCTACACGGTCGAGCTGCTCTCCGACCCGGAGCGCATCGGCGCCAAGGTGACCGAGGAGGCCGAGGAGGTGACCAGGGCGGCGCGCGAGGAGTCAGAGCAGCGTGTGGCCGAGGAGGCCGCCGATCTGCTCTATCACCTGAGCGTGTTGCTGCTCTCCCGCGGCGTCGATCAGGTCGACGTCATGGAGGTCCTCAATGGCCGTCGTCTCTGACCTGGCGGGGCTCGACCCCGACCTCGCCACGGCGCGCGAGCTGGCACGGGAGGCAAACGTGGTGCCGATCAGGATGCGGCTGGTCGACGACTGCGAGACGCCGGTGTCGGCGCTGTTGAAGTTGCGTGGCGAGGGCCCCTGCTTCCTGCTCGAATCCGCCGAACAGGGCCAGGTGGGGCGTTGGTCTTTTCTCGGATTCCGACCCCGGGCCGTGCTGCGCTGGGCCGATGGCGTGCTGTCTGAGTGGCGGGGCCAGGCGGCGCTCAACGGCGGACCCGCCGACGCCGAGCACCAGGCCCCCGACCCCTACTCGGCGGTCGCCGAATACCTGGACCGCTTCCGGCTTGCACCGGTCGGAGACCTGCCGCCTTTCGCGGGTGGCGCCGTCGGCTTCTTCGGCTACGACCTGGTGCGGACCGTCGAGCCCCTCGGGGAGCCCAACCCCGATCCACTCGGGTTGCCCGACATGGCGCTGATGATCAGCGACGTGATGCTTGCCTTCGACCACCTGCGCCACGAGCTGACCATCCTCGCTTGCGCATTCGCCGACGACGAGGGAGGGATCGACGCCGCCTACGAGCGCGCGGCCGCAGCGATCGCCGACGTGCGCCAGCGGCTCCGCGGCCCGGTACCGGCGCCCTCTGAGCCGCGGGTCGCCCAGCCACCGCGGTTCGATTCCAATATGCCCCGGGAGCGGTTCGAGGGAGCGGTCGAGCGGATCATCGAATACATCTACGCGGGCGACGCCTTCCAGGTCGTCCCCTCGCAGCGGTTCAGCGCTCCAGCGCCGGTCGAGGCGCTGTCGATCTACCGCGGACTGCGCGCCGTAAACCCGTCCCCGTACATGTACTTCCTCGAGTTCGGCGACTTCCAGCTCGCCGGCGCCTCACCGGAGCCGTTGGTGAAGGTCAACGGGAGGCGGGTCGAGACGCGGCCGATTGCCGGCACCTACCCGCGGGGATCCAGCGAGGAGGAGGACCGCCGCCTCGCCGAGCGCCTGGTCGCCGATCCCAAGGAGCGGGCCGAGCACGTGATGCTGGTCGACCTCGGGCGCAACGACCTGGGGCGCGTCTGCGAGTACGGCTCGGTGAGCGTCGACGAGCTGATGGTGGTCGAGACCTACTCGCACGTCCTTCACATCGTCAGCCAGGTCTCGGGAACGCTGCGGGAGGGGATCGGAGCGATGGACGTTCTGCGCGCCGCGCTGCCGGCAGGAACGCTCTCGGGCGCGCCCAAGGTGCGCGCGATGCAGATCATCGACGAGTTGGAGCCGCACAAGCGCGGTTCCTATGGCGGTGCGATCGGCTATCTGTCCTGGGGCGGCGACCTCGACACGGCTATCCACATCCGCACCGTGGTGGTCAAGGACGGACAGATTCACGTGCAGGCGGGAGGCGGCACGGTCGCCGATGCAAAGCCCGCCTACGAATACAACGAATCCGTGAACAAGGCGAAAGCGATATTTCGAGCCGTTGAGCTGGCCTGCGAGCAACCTGACTGGCCATGAGTTCGGTTCTCGTTACTCGGTCTTCGGTCTTCGGGCTTGGGCTCCGGCCGAGCACCGAGCACCGAGCACCGAGCAACCATCCCAAGAACAGCCTTGAACCTTGAGAGTGCTTGTCATCGACAACTACGACTCCTTCACCTACAACCTGGTCCAGTACCTGGGCGAGCTGGGCGCGGAGATCGAGGTGGTTCGCAACGACCGCGCCGCGGTGGGTGAGCTGCTGGAGCGCGATCCTGATCGCCTTGTCGTCTCGCCCGGCCCTTGCACGCCGGCCGAGGCTGGGATCTCGGTGGACGCGATCGGCGCCTTCGCGCGGGCCGGCACCCCGGTGCTCGGTGTCTGCCTCGGCCACCAATCGCTGGTCGAGGCGTTCGGGGGGCGC
>JALYTG010000082.1 GCA_030854405.1 Chloroflexota bacterium
TTGCCGCCCGCAACGGGATCATGCTCATCAACCACTACCAGCACCTCGAGCGCGAGGAGGGTGAGGCGTTTGGCCCCGACCTGGTCCTGCGCGGAGCGCGCGAGCGGCTGTCGCCGATCATGATGACCTCACTGGCGGCCGGGCTGGCCCTGCTCCCGCTGGTGATCGCCGGCGATCGCCCAGGGCATGAGATCGAGCATCCGATGGCCATCGTCATCCTCGGTGGCCTGGTCACCTCCACTCTCCTCAACCTGCTGGTGGTGCCCGCCCTCTACCTTCGCTTCGGGCGCGCGCGCACGACGGCCGTACGGCGTTCCTCCGTTCGTCCCTAGCGGAGCTCAGCTCCCCGGCCGACCGTCACTCTCGTCCGGCGTCCGCATTCGCCGAACCCTTGAGCGACCGCATCATCCGATCCGTGCGCCGTGCAGTGAGGAGGAGCGTATGTGAGACTGAGTTCGTGAGCAGGACCGACCTCAACCCGCCCAGCGCCGGGTCCCTCCCAACGGCGGCGGAGGCGATTGGCACATGAAGTTCGGGGTCCAGATCAACAGCTTCACGTGGCCTGGCGGAGCGCGAAATATCGGTCCCGCCCTGGCGAAGGTCGTTCGCACCGCCGATCAGGCCGGGTTCGACTCGATCTGGGTAATGGACCACTTCTGGCAGATCCGTGGCCTTGGGCCTCCCGAGGCGCCCATGCTCGAGGGCCAGACCGCACTCGGCTTCATGGCCGCCCATTCCGAGCGCGCGCGGCTTGGTCTGCTGGTGGGAGGGATCCACTACCGCATGCCCGGGCTCTGGATCAAGGCCACCACGACGCTCGACGTGCTCTCGGGCGGCCGCGCCTGGCTTGGCCTGGGGGCAGCCTGGAACGAGCAGGAGTCGCGGGGGCTGGGCTTTCCGTTCCCGCCCCTCCGCGATCGCTTCGAGATGCTCGAGGAGACGCTCCAGATAGCGCATGCCATGTGGTCGGGCGGAACCGGCACCGGACAGGCCTTTGAGGGGAAGCACTTCGCCGCCACGAGGCTCCTCAACTCGCCCCAGTCGATCAGCCGCCCGCGCGTGCCGATCATGATCGGAGGCGGCGGTGAGCGAAAGACGCTGCGCCTCGTCGCCCAGTACGCCGACGCGTGCAACATCTTCGGGCGCCCTGAGCTGCTGCGCCAGAAGCTGCCGATCCTGCGCGAGCACTGCGAGAAGATCGGCCGGCCCTACGACGAGATCGAGAAGAGCACCCTCACCTCGGTCGATTTCGACGCCGAGTCGACGTCCCAGGTCGTCGAGCGCTTCGGTGGGCTGGTGGAGGCGGGCGCCCAGCACATCATCTTCAGCGTGCGGGGCATCAGCGACACGAGCAAGCTTGAACGGATGGCCGCGGAGGTCTTCCCCCAGCTCGCGTAGCGACTTCGCAGGCTTGGTGAGGGGTCGTGCGGCGCGCGCCCGCTACCATGTCGGTCTCCAAACGACCCTCGCCGATAGGAGCCGCCTTGTCGCAGCCTCGCTTCGTCACGAGCATCGCACGTCAGTCGGAGGACTTCCCCGGCTGGTACAACGACGTCGTCCGTAAGGCCGAGCTGGCCGACTATTCCCCGGTGCGCGGCTGCATGATCATTCGGCCCTACGGGTACGCCATCTGGGAATCGATGCGCGACGAGCTCGATCGCCACATCAAGGAGACCGGCCACAGCAACGTCTACTTCCCGCTTTTTGTCCCTCGCTCGCTGCTCGAGAAGGAGGCGGAGCACGTCGAGGGCTTCGATCCGCAGGTCGCCTGGGTCACCCATGCCGGCGGTGAGCCGCTCACCGAGTGGCTCGCCATCCGGCCCACCAGTGAGGCCCTGATCGCCGAGGTCGTCAAGGACTGGATCCAGTCCTACCGCGACCTGCCGCTGCTCATGAACCTCTGGAACAACGTCGTGCGCTGGGAGCTGCGCACGCGGCTCTTCCTGCGCACCGCGGAGTTCCTCTGGCAGGAGGCTCATACCTTCCACGCCACAGAGGAGGAGGCGGCCGAGGAGGTCGCCACCGGCCTGGAGTGCTACCGCACGGTTGCCGAGGACTGGCTGGCGATCCCGGTCATCAAGGGCCGCAAGAGCGACAACGAGAAGTTCCCCGGCGCGGTGTACAGCCACTCGATCGAGGCGATGATGCGCGACGGCAAGGCGCTGCAGGCGGGCACCAGCCACATGCTCGGCCAGAACTTCGCGCGGTCAGCGGGGATCGAGTTCCTCGATCGCGAGAACCAGCTCCAGGCACCCTATGGCACCTCGTGGGGCTTCTCGACCCGGATGGTGGGGGCGGTGATCATGGCCCACGGCGACGAGTCCGGCCTCGTCCTGCCGCCGAGGCTTGCGCCTGTTCAGGTGGTGGTGGTGCCGATCGCGCGGACCGATGACGACCGGGCCGCGGTGGCCCAGGCAATCGACCGCCTGACCAGCGAGCTCGCGGCGACTGAGGCGGGCCGCGCGGTGCGCATCAAGGTCGACTGGCGAGACGAGTCGCCCGGCTTCAAATACAGCCACTGGGAGCTGCGCGGAGTTCCGTTCCGCATCGAGATCGGCCCACGCGACGTGGCCGCCGCGCAGGCGGTCCTGGTCCGGCGCGTCGATCGCGCCAAGGAGGTGCTGCCGATTTCGACCATCGTCGGTGAGCTTCCGTCGCGCCTGGAGGCCTACCAGCAGCAGCTCTTCCAGCGCGCGCTCGACTTCCGTGCCACCAACAGCCACGAGGTCGAAAGGTATGAGGAGTTCAAAGAGATCCTTGAGCAGCGCGGCGGATTTCTGTGGGCCCACTGGTGCGGCGACGGCGCCTGTGAGAAGCGGGTCTCCGCCGAGACGGGGGCGACCTTGCGGATCATCCCGTTCGACGGCTCGACCGATCCGGGCAGCTGCCTGATCGACGGGCGCCCCTCAGAGCGCCGTGTCCTCTTTGCCAGGGCCTACTGAGCCCTAAACGCTCTCCGCGGAGCGGCCGCCGGGCGGCGGCATCGGTTCCGTTCTCGCGCCGACCAGGTGCTCGCTGCCCCGCAGCGCTCGAACCGGCAGGAGAGCGACCAGCAGCATCCCCACACCGGCGGCGAGGAGCCCGTCGATCCCGGCCCACTGCGCTGCCCCGCCGCCGATCAGGCTGCCGCTGATCTGGCCCAGTGCCAGGAAGACGGAGTAGAGGCCCATGATCGCCCCGCGGTCGCTGGGATGGCTCTCGCTCATGTCAGCCAGCAGGCCGAGAGCGGCCGGGGTGGCGCCGGCAAGGACGAAGAGCCCTGCGGCCGCCACCAGCGCCAGCCCCAGCTGGGGGGCGATCCCCCAGTCGGCCGAATGGTTCAGTGCGTACAGGGCGCCCTGCTGGACCAGGCCGCCCCCGATCCCGATGGCGATGATGGTCGTGCGCCGGAAGCGCTTGAATCGGTTGCCCCAGTAGAGCAATCCCGCGAAGAAGACCAGCAGCCAGACCGCGAGGCCGATGCTCACCTCCAGCGGCACGAAGCCGCCCATCAGCAGCTGTGCCTCGAAGCCGGGGCGCGGTTTCTGGACGAGCTGAAAGATCGACTGGCTGGTCCACACCCCCACGAAGGCGTTGACCGCGATCCAGGTCGGGGCGAGCAACCAGACGCCGGGGGTGCGCAGGATGCGTCCGTAACGCCCGACATCGAAGCGCTCTCGCGGCGGTTCCGCGACTCCGTCGGCCGCCAGCTGGTCCGGCTCGTCGGCATGCCCCACCGCCTTGCCGACCCCGTACCGGTAGATGAGAAGCGACAGCAGGTAGATCGCCGCGTTCACGAAGAAGGCGTTGCGGCCAATCAGGGCGAAGAGGCCTCCGGCGGCCACTACCCCGCCGCCGAGGCCAGCCAGCGTCGCCGCCTCGAAGCGCGCCACGATCTTGCCCCGCAGCCCTTCGTCGTGCGAGGTCGCGACCGCGATGTAGCCCAGGATGGAGGGGACGCTGGCGGCGGCGGCGGCGCCTTCGATCCAGCGTGTGACGCCAAGCAGGAGGAGCTCGGTGGTGAGCGCAGTCATTACCACCGCGACCGCGCCGAAGATCGGGCCCAGCTGCATGATGGGGCGGGTGCCGACGCGATCGGAGAGGATCCCGAAGATGGGGGAGAGGACCAGCTCGGCGACAAAGTAGAGGGCGGTGAGCAGCCCGACCTCGAAGGCGCCGACCGGTCGACCACCGGGCAGATCGCCCAGCGAGGCCAGGTAATAGAGCAGTAGTCCGCCCGTGAGGCCGGTGCTGAAGCGGAGCGTGAAGGTGCCGCCGATGACGGCGACAAGCGAGCGGTCCACGAGGTGCACAGGGTAGCGGTCTCGCACCGTCGGCTCCAAACAACAGCGCCCGCTCCGAGCTGGAGCGGGCGTAGTGCGCCGGAATGGGTGGGCTAAGCGCTCTCCGCCAGTCCGATGAGCTCGAATGCCTGCTCGAGCGCTTCGAGCGGTCGGAAACCGACCGCAGCGCGCGGTGGCTCGCCCGGCTTGAAGTACGCGACCGTGGGAATGCTCATGATCCCGTACTTCATGGCGGTCTGCGGGTTGGCATCGACGTCGACCTTGACCACGTTGACCGATCCGGCGTACTTCACAGCAAGCTTGTCGATCTCCGGGGCGACCAGGCGGCACGGGCCGCACCAGGTCGCCCAGAAGTCGACCACGGTCGGCTTTTCGTTCTGCAATACGAGCTCGTCAAAGGTGGCGTCGGTCGCTTCGGTAACGTTCGACATCGGTGTCGGTCCTTCCTTGGATGCTAGTGGGCGACCTGCTGCAGGAGTCGGTAGATCTCGAGCACTTGTTGGTCGGCCAGTCGGTAGAAGATCGTGTTTCCATCGCGCCGGGAGACGACGATGCCTGCCGTGCGCAAGATTGTCAGGTGCTGGCTCATGTTCGGCACCTGGCACCCGACCTCTCGGGAGAGATCGCTCACCGAGCGTTCGCCCTCGGCCAGCCGCTCGAGCACACAGAGTCGTTTCGGATCTGCCAGCGCACGGGCGATGGCCGCGCTCCGCTCGCGGGTCGCGTCAGTGGTCGTGGTGACCGGCACACATGGATTGTCTCATCGTTTGCGCAATAACGCAAATAGAGGCAGAGCCCTGCGGAGCCCAGCTCAGGCGGTCGCGCCGACTTCGGCTCGCGCGGCCCGGGGGGCCGTCGAGAAGTGGGCTGTGCGAGCGGCTGTGAAACGGACGGCGCCCGCGGCGCCGAACAGGATCGCGAAAGAGAGGTAGCCGCCGAGCAGCATGACGGCGGACCCAGCCAGCAGGCCGCCGGTGTAGGCGAGCGTGTTGCGGAGCACGAAATGGCTCTGGAACGCGATCACCGACGGGCCGGTCGCCAGCCTGAAGAGGCGCTCGTTGGCCGACAGCTGGCCCGCGGTGTCACCCGCCGCCAGCATGACCGCGACCGCCAGCAGGACGAGCGGGGCCAGCGGGTTGCTCGGGTGCGCGGCCAGGCCGAGCAAGAGCGCAAACCCGCGCAGCAGCATCGAGGCCCGCAAGAGCCGTGATGAGGAGCCGCGCACGAGGTGTGAGCTGACGAAGAGCGACGCGCCCACCAGCGTCGCCGAGGAGGTGGCCGAGATGGCGATAGCGAAGCCAGGACCGGTATGCAGGACGGCGATGGCGTAGACCGCCAGGAAGGGGGAGAGGCCGCCCGCAAGTGAGGCAAGGGTGAGGACGTGGGCCAGGTTGCGCAGGCGACCCTCGTCGGGGCCGGTCAAGGTCGCGCGCCGCGGAACGCGGATACGACCGGGCGATGGAATACGGCGAAGGGCGAGGGGAGCCATCACCCCGGCGATGCCGGCGATCGTCATGGGTATGGCGTAGGCCCACAGCCCGATCGAGCTGACCAGGCCATTGATCGTGAATGCGATCGGCAGGAGGAGGACCGATCCGATGCCGAGCGCGATGCCGCCCAGACGCGGGCCGATGACACGCCTCTCAGAATCGGGAAGGATGATCTGGTACCACGACTGGAGCATTCCGTAGCTCACCGCGCCGAGCGACCCGAGCACGCCGACGACGACCGCGATGAGGGTGATCGCCGCCCACGATGGGAGCACTCCGAGCGCGGTCAAGCCGACGATCCCGGCCAGGAGCAGGCCGCGCGGCTCACCGATGGTCGCCCCCAGGATGACGATCCCACGCAGATTGCCGTCGGTGCGGTCAAGGATCCCCGGCACGAAGCGCTGGACCATGCTGCCGAGCACCGGGAGGACCGCGAGGGCGGTCGCAAGCGCCGGATGGGCGCCCAGCGCCAGCAGGAGCGGGATGACGATGGCGGGCCCGGAGAGGGCGCCGATGAACCCCTGCGCCACCGCGAGCAGCCGGAATGGGCGATAGCGGCGTGCGCTGAACGACCGCCAGTCGATCATCGCCGCCTGCAGCCGGGCCGGCGATGCAGATACGCCCAAGGATTCCTCCGTGAAGGTCGCGACGCGCTTCGGTCGCTGACGCATCTAGCGTACGTCACAGCGGCGGAGGTGTCATATGAGGGGAGATGCCTAGTCCGGAGCAGGACGAATTCCGACAGTGATGAACTGCGAGACTCACGAATTGCGACACATGAGTTGTCACGAGCCATGCCGAGACTCGCGTCATGACTGTTCTGCTGACCTGCCCCTGGTGCGACGACGAGGTCGCCTTCCTGGTCGACGAGGCGGACGACGAGATCGTCTGCACGGCGTGCAATACCCGGATGGCCTTCGCGCCGGACCCGATCACCACCTTCGACCTGCTCTACCGAGCGGCCTGACGCGGGTCTGGTCCGGCTGCGCCGGACTACCAGAGGCTCACCTTCGGATCGAAGGGGCGCCCTCGCTCGCGGCGGGGCTCCGGTGAGCCTCAGCTCACATTCGCGTCGACGCCCAGGTGACGGCACAGGAACTCGAGGGTTCGTCGCTCACGCAGCGCCAGTGCCGATCGCCCTCGCGGCCCATGCCGCTCGCCGGCGAGCAGCAGCAGATCCACACTCCGGCCCAGCTCGCTCAGTCTGGCCAGCAACCTGGCCGTGTGCCGGAAATGCACGTTCTCGTCGAGCAGGCCATGAACGACCAGCAGCTGGCCCCGAAGCTCGCCGGCTCGCGTCAGCACAGAGCTTTCGCGGTATGCGTCGGGATTCGCTTCCGGGGTGCCGAGGTAACGTTCGCTATAGGCGGTGTCATAACCATCCCAATCGACCACCGGTGCCCCCGCCACGCCGACCCTGAAGAGCTGTGGCTCACGAGCCAGGCAGAGGAGCGTTATGTAACCCCCATACGACCAGCCGTAGAGGCCGATGCGCTCGGCGTCGGCATTACCCCTTCGCACAAGCTCGCGGACTGCGGTCGCCTGGTCGTCGACCTCGACGCTGCCCATCCGGCGGGCGAGCGCCGCCTCGAAGGCGAGTCCGCGTCCCGACGTGCCACGGTTGTCGACGACCAGGACGCCGACCCCGCGCTGGCGCAGCCACTGTGCGCGGAGGTCGACGGTGAGCGACCAGGCGTTCATCACACGCTGCGAATGCGGGCCGCCATAGACCGAGACGACCAGCGGCGGGGGGCCCCAGGTGGCGTCGGGCCGATAGAGCGCCGCATGCAGCGGCGTGATCCCATCGGCCGCCGTCAGCTCCAGCAGCTCCGGCGGAGGGAGGCCGATCCGGTCGGTGTCAAGACTCGACTCGTGGATCACGATCGACCTCCCTCGATCTCGACCTCGCACGCTGACACGCGGCCCGTGCTCGAGGCTGGACGAGGTATCCGCCCATCGGCGCCCATCGGCGCTCGCGATGACGTCGTGCCATCCGGGTTCGTCGGTGAGGCGGATCGGTTCGCCGCCCTCGAGTGAGATCGAGTAGAGGTGCCGCTGCAGCACGCCGTCGCGACCGGCTACGAAGAGCACCGTCCCGAGCTCCTGGTCGACCTGCACGACTCCGGCCACCGCCCATTCTCCGGCGGTGAGGGTCTGCTCGAGACCTCCGTTGCCGCTGCGCAGCTCGAGGTGACGGAATCCGCTCGCCTCCGTCGAGCGCAGGATTCGGCCGTCGCCCAGCACCCGCGTGTCGTCGTCCAGGTTGAGCCACGGCTCCGACGTCTCGACCCACAGCTCGCGCGCTGTGCCATCGTGCGACAGCACGCTCCAGCGGAGTGAGCGCTGGTCGCGCGACAGGACGGCCACCAGCCAGCCACCATCCGGGTGCGCGACCACTCGCGCGAGGTAGCCCTCGATCTCGATCCCGGTCGTTGCCTGGGCGCCCCCGCCGGCAGCCACCACGTGCAGGCTGACAGCCGCGTTCTCCTTGCCCGCGAACGGATACCGATGCACCTCGACCTCGGCGGCATCCTCGCCCCAGTGCGGGATGACGAAGGGCGGCAAACCGCGCTCGTCGACACGGGCGTACGTCAGCAAGGCCCCGTCTTCGCTCCACCACAGCCCGTCGGGCCGATCCAGCTCTTCTGCCGCAACGAACTCAGGCAGGCCGTAGAAGAGGCCCTCGGCAGCGTCGCCCGTGATGCGGGTGGCTGAGCCACCCTCGACGGGCATGACCCACAGGTCGCCCGCGACGACATAGGCGATCCGGTGACCGTCCGGCGAGAGCCTGGCCGCCTGCACCCCGCTGACGCCGGCGATCTCGCGCACAGGCTCCTCCCCGCTGGCGACGTAGAGCCGTCCGGCGATCGGCACGAGCAGGGTTAGGCGATCCGCCCGTGGTGCCCAGGCGTAGTCGGTGACGCCCAGCTCGACCGTGCGCCGACGTTGACGTCGCAGCTCCTCGTCCCTGGAAAGCGTCTCCTCGCGCTCAGCCTCGGCGATCGGGGCTGCCAGCAGGCGTCGCTCGCCCGTCGCCAGGTCGTGGCGCCACAGAGAGCGGACGAGTGAGCCGTCCGATGACTGGAGATAGCTGACCGCCTCCGCCCCGGGGACAAACTCGATGCGACCCGGCGCGTCCATACCGGGGAGCGGCAGTCGCACCAGATCGTCGAGGCTCAAGCGACCGGGCATCGGCCGATGGTAGCGGCCGGACTGGTCGCGGCGCTGGGTCAGGAGGCCGCCGGGTTCTCCTCGATCTCGATCGTGTCGATGCGGTCGCCGGGGCTCGGGTCGCGCCCGGGATCGCGCTCGCGGATCGAGCGCAGGGCATCCATGCCGCCGGTCACCCGCCCGAAGACCGTGTGCTTGCCGTCGAGGTGCGGCGTCGGCTCCAGCGTCAGGAAGAACTGTGAGCCGTTGGTCGCGGGACCGGCGTTGGCCATCGAGAGTGTTCCCGCCGAATCGTGGTGCAGCGCTGGGCTGAACTCATCGCCGAACTGGTAGCCGGGGCCACCGCGGCCGGTGCCGGTCGGATCGCCGCCCTGGGCCATGAACCCGCCGATCACGCGGTGAAAGGTGGTCCCGTCGTAGAAGGCGGAACGAGCCAGGTTGACGAAGTTCTCGACCGTAAGCGGAGCCTGGTCCGCGTACAGTTCGCAGACGATCTCGCCCCTCTGCGTCTTGAAGTGGGCGACGTAGGACTTCGAGGTATCGAGCTCGCCGGAGGGCGGCATCGGCTTATCGGACATCAGGTTCTCCTGTGGGATGGACAGACCGA
>JALYTG010000083.1 GCA_030854405.1 Chloroflexota bacterium
GGGCGTAGCGCAGTCTGGTAGCGCACCTGAATGGGGTTCAGGAGGTCGAAGGTTCGAATCCTTTCGCCCCGACCACCAACCACCGCCTGAACACCGCTGGCGAAGGTGACCGCCAGTTGGCGCATTCCAACGTACGGCGGGTGGGCCCGGTGGCTTAACCCAGCGGCGACCAGGATATCCAGCCCCGCCTTGCGCTAGCGCGAACACGGGTGTCGCCCACAAACTCGCCGAGACGCCGAACTCCCGAGCGATCGGATCGGCGCCGAGTGTGATGACGGGCGAGGTTGGTCGTCGCCAGCACCGCCAGAACGAGAGCAAGGCCGATCCCGGTGAGGCCGGCGAGGCCCGCCTCCATCATGGTGCCGGTGGCGGTCAGCGCCAAGGTCCAGCCGACCACGGTCGCCAGGAAGATGGAGCCGACGCCGATCACCATCGCGATGCGCTTGAAGGTATTCATGTCTGGCGTCTTCCTCTAGTCGGCTAACCCATGCCCGAGCACCGGGCGAGCCGATGAGCGGCAGAGTTCGGTCCAGATCAGTGCTCAGCGGGATGCGAGCTTGGATTCCCGAACGACTAACCAGGACAATGGCGCCAGGTCGCGATCCTGGCTACTGCCCATTCGTCATTCCGGAAGTCATTCCGGCGCGGGACGGCCCATGGAAAAGCGGTCCGCTCAGAAGGACATCGGGCGGACCGCTCCTCATCCTACGCTGCGTTCGTTGCCGCCGTGTGCTGGTCGCCACCCTGTGCTAGCGTGGCGAACCGTGATTAGCACTCGCGCCAACACGACCATCGGCCGACGGATCGAGGACGTGTTCGCCTTCGTGGCCGACACTGCCAACGACCCCGCTTGGCACACCGATCTGACGGAAGTTCGCCGACGCGGATCAGGGCCGACCCAGCTTGGAACTGAGTGGGACATTCAGATCAAGCCATTCATGGGACAGTCAAGCGGCACCCTAGAGGTGACGGAATTCGAGCCGAACCACTTGCTCGTTCTCCAGGGTCGGATGGGGCCGATGGCGCCGACGATCCGGTACTCATTCCGCGCAGTGAACGCGGCGACCGATTTTGGCCGAGAGGTCGTCATGCAGCCCCTCGGCCTGATGCGTTTGCTGCAGCCGGTCATGCGCCCAACTCTCGCCAAACGGAACAGGCAGTTTGTTGAGAACCTGAAGAGCCTGCTAGAGCGCACGGCCGCAGAAGGTCCGTATTCGGGCGCTCCCCCCGCCTGAGCCCACGGCTCGCCTCCGAGTCCGCCTGACAACACGGCCGGTCGATTATCCCGCGACCGGAATCAGCTCGCATGGGGCTCGGGTCACGGTTATCGTCGGCTCTATCCCTTTCGCCCCGACCACGTTCTAATCACCGAATGGCCCCTCGACGCCGCCGCTGCTTCTTCACGCTCGCTCGGGTGCAGTGACCGTGCCCGTTCCGCCGCGAGCGCTCATGGCGCCGGCCAGGCCCAGACCGCCCAGCGCGCAGAACAGCGGGATCATGTACGCGTGGTAGCGGCTCTGCACCTCCACGAAGGTGTGTCCGACCACCACGATCAGCAGCAGCATCACGATCAGCAGGGCGAGTGGCGGGCGACGATGGCGCTCCTTGTAGAGAACCCAGGCGACCATCGCCGTGAGGCCGGCGTAGAACGCCTGCCCGAGAAGCAGGAGCGTCGCCGGCACCCGCGGATCGAGCCGATCGTCGCGCATCGACCATACAACGCCATAGTTCTCGCCGGACCACAGCACCCAGAACTTGCGGACGGCCAGCCCGGCGAAGCCGAGCGGATCATCCACGATGTGCTTCAGCCCGAGCGGGCCCATAGCCTCGCTGCGCTCCCACCACGTCCTGCCCGGCTGGGCGGCCAGGACCTCGGCGTCCTCCTGGTTGAACATCCCGTCGTGCTTCTGGTCGGTTCCCACGAAGAGGCTGTAGCCGCCATAGCTTGAGCTCGAGACCGATAACGCGCCGTAATACGAGAGGTTGTGGGAGACGATGGGGATCAGGACGACGACGAACGTGATCACCACAGTCGCGCCCAAGACCGCCGCCCTGAGGAGCGACCACTTGACCAGAAGCGGCAGCAGGACGAACCCGGCGAGCAGCGCCTGGCTCAAGGGACGCACGTACTGCGAGAGAGCGAGCAGTGCACCGCCGGCTACCGCGGCGACGAGACCGCGCCGGCCGACGCCGATCGCCGCCCACGCCGCGGCGACCAGCAGCATGGCGTAGAGGATCTCGGTGAGCGACGGGACCACCAGCAGGATCTGGGCTGGCGCAATCGCGTACAGAACCAGCGCCGCGCTGGCCGCCCGGCGCCCGAAAGCGTCGCGTGTCATCCCGAAGAGCAGTAGCCCGGTGATCAGCGCGAGCGCGAGATTGAGCAGCTCGGCGAAGTGTCGGTCGGGGCCGAACACAGCGTAGACGCCCGCGAGCAGGGTTGAATATCCCATCGGCCGATGCGCCGCGACCGGGTCTCCACCGTGCAGCACGCCGACCGCGAGCAAGTGGATGAACTTGGGATCACTGCTAAACGGTGCGTCGACGAAGGCCACCGCAATGGCACGGGTCAGAACGAGCAGTGCAAGGCCGGACCACGGCATTGCCAGCCATCCCGGCGGACGCCGCCACGAGCCGCGCAGATAGAGCCGCAGGGCGATGGCCGCCAGGCCGAGGACGCTCGCGCTCACCCCGACCCCGGCCAGTCCCAGGGCGCCGGGAAAATGCCGCCCCAGGTCCGAGAGCTGAGCGGCCAGCAGGAGGACAGCTGCCGCGGCGATCAAAGTGCTCGCCAGGATGCCCGCCGACCAAATGAGTCGAGACAAACGGTCGCGCATTTCCTCGGATGGTGCCACAGGTGGGGGCTGGCGGAGGCGCGGAACCCAGAGGCTCTCTACACAGGGCTCGGCGCGCCAACACAGCGCCCGAAACCGTGCGCGTATTCATCTTCGCTGGTGCCACACGCGGGCCCCCTTGTTTTCGCCGGCCGCGCCGCATCAATAGAGAGAGGTGCCGCCATGGTCATCCGTCGGGTCATCGCATCGGGGGCCGCGATCGGCCTTCTGCTCGCAGCGGCGATCCCGGTCGCGGCCCACGATCCAAGAACCGATCACGACGACTACGCCGCAGCGGTCCTCGTCCGCGGACCCGCCCCGGATCCGGACCTCGTCAACGGCTGGGGCCTCACGCGCACGCCCGGCAGCCCATGGTGGATCGCCGACAACGGTACCGATCAGTCGACCATCTATACGGCCGATGGCACCAAGCAAGGCCTCAAGGTCGCGATCCCCGGTGGCGCTCCGACCGGCGCGGTGTTCAATGCAGGTGCCGCCACGGGCGACTTCCACGGCGACGTGTTCCTGTTCGACAGCGAGGCCGGACTGATCACCGGCTGGCGAGGCGCGCTGGGGACGACCGCCGAGGTCGGGAATCACCACTTCGGCGGCGATGCCGTCTACAAGGGTCTCGCGATCGGCGCGGCCGATAAGGGCGCGGGCCCGGCGAGCTATCTCTACGCCACGGACTTCCATAACCGTCGGATCGATATCTTCGACCGGACGTTTGCCGCCCATAGGTGGCGCGGGGCGTTCGTCGACCCGAAGCTCCCGAAGGGGTACGGCCCGTTCGGGATCCAGAACCTGAACGGCATGCTGTTCGTGACCTATGCGAAGACCCAGCCGGGCAGCGACGACGAGCGGGCGGGCCACGGCCTCGGGGTCGTCGATGCGTTCGCGACAGACGGGAGCTTCCTCGGCCGGGTCGCCACCCATGATTCGCTGAATGCACCGTGGGGCTTGGCCTGGGCTCCGGCCAACTTCGGTCGCTTCAGCGGCGACCTCATCGTCGGTAACTTCGGCGACGGCAAGCTGCACGCCTATCGCTGGGACGGCCACAGCTGGCACCACGAGGGCGTGCTGGAGGGAACCGACGAGAGGCCGATCATCGTCGACGGGCTGTGGGGGATCGGGTTCGGGGGCGGGACCGTAAACAACGGCTCGACCAACACTCTGTTCTTCACGGCGGGCCCGAACGCCGAGGACGGCGGCGCATTCGGGACGATCACCGTCGCCACACACTGACGAAAAGGTCCTCGGATGACGACAAGCGGAGCCAACCAAAGCCGCACGGCGGCGCGCCAAGGGTCACTCCGCCGGCGCCACCCTGCCGGTGATTGGGCCGCTGAGCGGGCTCAACATGGTCATCGCGTATGCCGAGTGGTCCGCCTGGGCTTCGAGCGGGTCTCCCTCAGCGTCGGATGCTGGTCTGGGAGTGGATCTCCAGGGCGCGAAGAAGGTCGTACGTCGCGCTGTCACCACAGATGCGCCTCAGCGCCTCGACAAGGTCGTGCCACGCAGGATCGGCCGGCTCTTGCATGTAGCGGCGTGCCCGGGTGCCCACTTCGGCGATCGTTTCGGCAAGCAGTTCCGCCCGCGCCCTATCCATCTCATGGGCCCAGCCGGTGGCGATCTCGCCGGTTTCGTGCATCGTCCGTCTCCGCGTCCCTGGGGCGGGGATTGTGGATAAGTCGGTGCGTTCTGTCAACACCGACCGGTCATTTGCGCTCGGGCGCCCCCGGCTGGGCTCGGGTCATGGCGCGCGCAGGGACAGCCATTCCACTCGCGAGAGCTTGCGCTCCGCGCAAACAAGCGATCAGGCCGCGGGGACGAGAGAAGGCGCTCCCCTCCATCTCCCCTGGAGCTAGCCGATTCGCGATACGTTGGCGCCGGTTCCCTCCTGAGGAACCGGCACGGCGGCTGCTGATTGCAGCCGCCGTGCCAACCGGCGGTACGTTCGTACCAAAGTCAGCGGTCTTGGGCCCGCACAGGATGAGGGCATGGCGGTCCGCTCTTTTGGGAGAAGGACGCGGACCGCCATTTTCGCCGGCACCGAGAGGGTCGTCTACGGTTCGCGCAGAGCGAGGCTTGTGATTTCGGGCCGCGTTTCAGTTGCCTGGTCAGCCTGAAGGCGTCGGCGCCGCACATCAACCTGTGGATTCGGCAGGCGCGACACGACCCGTGCTTGTTGACTGGCGCGCTCGGCGTTTTGGGCGATCCACCGTCTGTTCAAGCCGGGACGCCGTCGGAGCCAGTCACGTAGCCTCATCGCAGTTTGGATTCCACGCAGCTCGCTGGCGTTGCCCACGTTGATCATGGCAACAGCGAACGGCTCCACGTCGACGGTGCGTCGCTTCGGTCCGGAGCGGTTTGGGCGCAACCAGCAACTCGGCCGCTCGGGTCCCGCGCCAGGTCCGAACTGCCACGAATCCCTTCTTCGGTACTGCTGTCACGCACCCTAATTGTGGCTGTGCAGGCCTGCCATGGGCCATTGGTTCCGCTGGCCATTGGCGCGAGTGACGAAGGGGCGAGGGGAGGCGCTCGCTGCGCCATTGCTCGCGACTTGCCATCGAGCCAATGAGCGCCGCGAACCCCGAGCGTCTGAGGGTGCCTGCCCGCCGGTGCTCAGTCGGGTGCGCGCACGCGGCGGTGGACCGCGCCTTGGATCGCGATCGATCGCCTCGGGATTACGCCGCGCACAAGTATCACCGGCGCGCCGAATGCCCGGCCGGGGGAGGGGCGGTGCGGGCTGCCGACCGCAGCCTCGAGCGGGACCCTGGGCTGCGGCACACCAAGGAGCTGCGGGATGGTGACGAACCCGAAGCCGCGCGCGCGCAGGCCGGCGATGATGCCCGGTAGGGCAATGGTGGTCTGGCCCGGAAACGTGTGCAGCAGGATCACTGAACCGTCGCGCGCCGCGTTCAGCACGCCGTCCATGATCGCCTGGGACGTCGACCCAGCCCAGTCGCGCGGGTCGACATCCCAGAGCAGCAACCAGCCGTATCCGCCGGCTGCCGCTGCAGCCGCCACGCGCTGGTCCCACGCGCCGTAGGGTGGACGTAGGACGCTGATCGGCGGCACGCCCGAGAGCTCGGTGATGAGCGCCGTGGCGCCATCGATCTCAGAGCGCAGCGCGGCATCGGAGAGGCGCGTCAGGACCGGGTGGCTCATGGAGTGGTTGCCAATCGGGTAGCCGGCGGCCGCGACCTGTGCCCACAGATCGGGGTCGGCGCGCATGGCGTTGCCGAAGGGGAAGAATGTGGCCGGGACACCCGATGATCGGAGGATCGCGAAGATCGCCCGGGTGTTGGCCGGATCCGTCCCGTCGTCGAAGGTGAGGGCCACGACCGGCTGGTTGCGCGGGCCGGCTGTGACGATCTGCAGGCTCAGCGCAGCGCTGCGCTCGGGCTGGAGCAGCGTGAACATCAGGAGCGGCAGCGCGACCACGAGATGGACACGGAATCGAGGCGGCATCTCGGAGTGCGTTCCCCGTTGGCTGGGCAGGAGTGCGGCTACTCTAACCGCAGCAGCAGCGCCGTCAATGGAGCGCCCCGAAGCGGGCCCTCAATCCCGGAGTAGGACTGGCGTGGGACTAACGGGTCCTAGCCGGACAAGGGCGAACCCTTCGATAGTGGCCCGCACAGCCCACAGGTCGAAGGGAACCCGGAATGCCGGCAATATTCACTCTCGCGGCCCTGACGATCCCGACCCGGACGGCATCCGCCGGTGCCTGGGCGAGAAGGTCCGACGCATCCAGCCTCCCTAAGCGCTCAACGCCATGATGACCATCGTGCCGGCCACGGCCACGCCCCGCCACGCGCTCTTCCATGCCGCCCTCGGCGCGTCGTTCGTCCTCGTCATCACCCTGCTGCCGATCTGGCCATGGCAGCTCTACTCAATCGCATTGCTCGGGCTTTGGATCTGCTTCGCCTCGCTGATTCGTTACACAGCCCTGGTAGCCGAAGGATCCTCGCCGCCCGAGTCGCGTCGCTGGATCCCGCTGCGATTTTCGGGGCCGATCGGCAGGTTCCGGCTGCGCCCTCGCGGTGACGGCCGTCGCGTCGAGGTGCGCGCCAGTTCGCAGGTCGTGGCCGAAGTGATCGCCGCCGACGGCGGTGACGAGATCATGCTCGACCCTGAGGCGGTCGCAGATTCGGAACTGGAGGCATTCGGCACGGCTCTCGGCCGGGCAATCGAGATGGCCGCGGCCGCCGACGAAGATCGTCCGGCGGAGCGGCACGTCGCCGGCCCTCGCAGCTGGCGGAAGACGTGAAGCCCGATCGGCGCGACGGCTAGCCTCGTCGGGCACGAATGAGCCCGGCACAGGGGGCCATGCAGGCCGCAATCGCAGCGCGCTCGGCGTAGCAGTCGCCGACGACGTTAGCGAACTCTTGACGATTCGTTGGCGGCGGCTTGACATTTGCCACGGACACTCGCGCCATGATCGAGTTGATCGTTGTCCTCTGGCTCTCCGTGTCCGTCCCCCTGGTTCTCGGACTGTGCCGCTCCGCTGCAAGGGGAGACGCCGAATAGAACAGGCGGCAACACTACCAGTCGAAACCAGACCCCGCCGGTTCGTTCGCTGTCCAGGCCTCCACCCTCGGCTGAGTGACTTCGAAGCCGATCCAAGGGTCGGGGTCCCGCTCGATCTGGTAGGCGACGTCGGGCCCCGGTCCGTTTGAAGCAAGGGCAGACCTGCGAGCGCGTGCCGCCTCATCGAGTGCCCGGAGCCGGCGATGGTGCAGACGAAACGTGAACCTGGCGATGCGGTCCACGGACCAGCCCTTCTGGTAGAAGAGACCGACCTCCATCACGGCGCTGCGGAGCGAGGTCCGGGTCATCAATACCACCTCGTTGTTCCTGCGCACCCGTCGTTTTGGCGTGAGCGCGACGTTGCCCGCCGCAGGCAACGGCGAACTTGAGGCAGTACGGAGGCACAACCTGCTGCCGGAGGGAGAGTTCTACTACACCGGAGCCGAAAGTACCAGTACTCGCGCGACTCCGGAGAGCGTCGACACCTAGGTACTCTGCCGTTTGTGCCGCGATGGCACACCTGCCACTATCGGGCCGTGTTTCACCCCCGCCGGCGCCCCGTCATTCTCGGGCTGCTCGCCGTTGTGCTGGTGGTCGGCGTGGCGGCTTCGGGCGCATTGCTGCGCGACACGTGCCCCTCGGCGCCACTCAGCGCCAACGCCTTGCCGGTCCCCGGCGATGGCGTGCCGTCGTTTCGGCACATCTACCTGTTGGTGATGGAGAACAAGGCGCAAGGCGAGATCGTCGGCCATCCAGACGCGCCATTCATCAACCATCTGATCAATCACTACGCCAGCGCGACCGACTACCGATCCGTCGGGTCTCCGTCGCAGCCGAACTACCTCGCCCTCTTCAGTGGTTGTACGCACGGCATCGACGATAACGCGCCCCACAACATCGCCGGCCCGAGCATCGCCAGTCAGCTTGAGGCCGCCGGTCGGAGCTGGCGCGTCGTCGCGGAGAACGTTCCGGCTGGGTGCTTCACTGGGGCTCTTTCGTCGGACGGGCCGGACGGGTCGGGCACATATGCTCGTAAGCACAATCCGGCCATCTCCTTCATTGCCATCCAGCAGTCCGCATCGGCCTGCGCGAACATCGTCGACTTTTCGCATTTCAAACCCGGCGCGGCTGACTTCCAGTTCATCGTGCCCAACCTGTGCCACGACATGCATAACTGCACGGTTGCCGTTGGCGATGCCTTTCTGAAGCAGTTCGTGGGTGACCTGATCGACAGTCCCAGCTGGACAAGCGACGACGTGCTGTTCATCGCGTGGGAGGAGGGCCACGCGAGCAGTCAGAACAAGGTGCCGTTCATCGTCGTTTCAGACAGGGTCAAGAGCAGCGGCTATGTGTCTGCCAAGCTGTACACGCACTACTCGCTGCTGCGGACCGTCCAGGCGGCGTGGCAGCTGCCATGCCTGCATGAGAGCTGCTCCGCCAACCCGCTCTCGGATTTCTTCTCTCAACAGCGATAGACGCGCGGGCGGCGCGCCGAGCGGGCCCCAGCGCCCAGATCGGCGCGCGAATTCCGCGACGCCGGACCGTCCTGCAAGGTGCCCTGCAAGGTTGTCGCACTAGCATGCGAAGCACGTAAGAGTCCGGTCGTCGAACGGAGAAGGACACACGACCGGACTCTTCCCTCCTCGCTCCCCCCGGACATAGAAACGGCCCCCGCGTCCAAAGACGCGAGGGCCGTACGGGTCTGTGGGCTGCCTAAGCGGCCTGGACCTTGACTGCGCGAGGGCCGCGCGGGCTGGACTCGACGTCAAAGTTGACCTTCTCGCCCCCGACCAGACGGTCGAAGTCGAGCGAGCTGTCGAGCCCGTCGCGGTGGAAGAAGTAGTCCTTGCCGTCCTCGGCAGTGATGAAGCCGAATCCGCGATCGGACACGAGCTTCTTGACCGTTCCAGTGGCCATTGGGTGGTTTCCTCGGTTTCTCTTCTCGATTTCGAATCGCCGACGCACGGCCGGCTCGAGAAGGAACCGTCGACCAAGCGGACGCCTCTCGGACTTCCCGAGAGTGTCCATAGCATACCCCGGATCGCTGCTGCACGGC
>JALYTG010000257.1 GCA_030854405.1 Chloroflexota bacterium
ATGGAGGAGCAGCAGGCGGAGAACATCCGGAAGATGTTCCTGGCGATGGCCGAGGATGTGCGCGTCGTCATCATCAAGCTCGCCGACCGGCTGCACAACATGCGCACGCTGCAGCACCTGAGCCCCGACAAGCAGCTTCGCATCGCGCGCCAGACGATGGAGATCTACGCCCCGCTCGCGCATCGGCTGGGAATGTGGCAGATCAAGTGGGAGCTGGAGGATCTCGCCTTCAAGTTCCTGGAGCCTGAGAAGTACCGCCAGCTGGTCGCCATGCTCACCGACCGACGCCGGGCCCGCGAGAGCTTCGTCAACAAGACGATCGGGATCCTGCGCAAGGAGCTCGGCAAGGTCGGCATCAAGGCGGAGATCTCCGGCCGCCCCAAGCACCTGTACAGCATCGCCAAGAAGATGGAGCGCAAGGGCGCCGAGTTCGCCGAGATCTACGACCTGCACGCCATCCGCCTCCAGGTCGACGACGTCAAGGATTGCTACGCCGCGCTCGGCGTGGTCCACTCGCTGTGGCGTCCGGTGCCGGGGCAGTTCGACGACTACATCGCCATGCCGAAGGCGAACATGTACCAGTCGCTGCACACCGCCGTCATCGGTCCGGAGGCGAAGCCGGTCGAGATCCAGATCCGCACCCACCAGATGCACGACGTGGCCGAGGCGGGGATCGCGGCGCACTGGCACTACAAAGAGGGGAGCCGAGCCGACCGTCGCTATGACGAGAAGCTCGCCTGGGTGCGGCAGCTGATCGACTGGCAGCGCGAGGTCGCTGATGCGACCGAGTTCGTCGAAGGGCTCAAGCTCGACGTCTTCCAGGACCAGGTCTTCGTCTTCACCCCCAAGGGGGATGTCAAGGACATGCCCGCCGGCGCCACCGCCCTCGACTTTGCCTATCGCATCCATACCGATATCGGCCACCGATGCATCGGCACCAAGGTGAACAACCGGTTGGTGCCGCTCGACCACCGGCTGCGCAACGGCGATATCGTGGAGGTGATCACGACCAAGGCCGCGCACGGTCCGTCGCGCGACTGGCTCAATATCGTGCGCACCAGCCACGCCAAGGAGAAGATCCGGGCCTGGTTCAAGCGCCAGCAGCGCGACGAGAACATCACCCAGGGCAAGGAGCTGCTCGACCGCGAGCTGCGCCGCCTGGCGCACGAGACGCTCAGCTCGCTGCCGCCCGACAAGCTAGCCGAGCTGGCCCAGCAGCACCGCTTCCGCGAGCTGGACGATTTCTACGCCGCCATCGGCTACGGGGCGATCTCGCCGGCGTCGGTCGTCTCGAAGCTGGAGATCCACGACGACGCGGCCATCACGCTGCCTGAGCAGGCTCCGCCCGCCGCACCCTCCACCGCGGGCGTCAGGGTGAAGGGGGTTGGCGAGCTGCTCGTCCGATTCGCGAAATGCTGCTCGCCCATCCCCGGCGACGAGATCACCGGCTACGTGACGCGCGGAAAGGGCGTGACCGTCCACCGCGCGTCATGTCCGTCCGTGCTCTCGGAGCGCGACATCGAGCGCTTGATCGACGTCGAGTGGGAGATGGCCGGCGAGCAGACCTACCCGATCACGGTCCGCATCCTGGCACTCGATCGCCCGGGCCTGCTCAACGAGGTCACCAACGTGGTCGCCGAGGACAAGGTGAACATCGTCGCCGCCTCGGTCGCGGTCCACCCGGACAACAGCGCGACGATCTCGGCCACCTTCAAGGTCAACTCCTTGCAACAGCTCTCGCGGGTCCTCTCGAAGATCGAGCGCCTGCGCGACGTGACCTCCGTTACGCGCGAGGTGCGCTGAGCGGCGCGTTCTCTCGGTAGACTCGGCGCCATGGCGAACCCGATCACGGCGCCGCGTGGAACCCGAGACCTGCTCCCCGAGGACGGCCCCGTCTGGGACCGCGTCGAGGAAGTGGCGCGCGACCTGTCGCGCCGATACGCCCTTGACCGCATCGAGACGCCGCTCTTCGAGCGCGTCGAGCTCTTCGCCCGCGGCCTGGGCGAGTCCTCCGATGCGGTCGAGAAGGAGATGTTGCGCGTAAGCGGGGCCCGCGGCAGCGAGGAGGAGCGTGCCGAGTGGGCGCTCCGTCCGGAGCCGACCGCCGGGATCGTGCGCGCCTACGTCGAGCACGGCATGCACGTGCGCCCCGGCCCGCTCCGCCTCTGGATGATCGGACCGATGTTCCGCTACGCCCGCCCGCAGGCGGGTCGCTACCGAGAGTTTCGGCAGTGGGACGTCGAGGTGATCGGCGATCCTGGACCCATGGTCGACGCCGAGCTGCTGGAGCTCGGCGCGCGCTTCTACCACGAGCTGAGCCTGGCCGACGTGGTCGTCCATCTCAACTCGATCGGCGACGCCAAGTGCCGGCCCGCCTACCGGGAAGCGCTGGTCGACTACTTCGGGGCGCACGAAGACCGCCTGACCGATGACTCCCGTCGCCGTCTCCGCATCAACCCGTTGCGCGTCCTCGACGACAAGGCGCTCGATCCGGAGCTCGCGGCAGGCGCCCCCCGCGCGATTGACCACCTGTGCGACGCATGCCGCGCACATTTCGATGCGCTTCGCGCGCTGCTCGACACGCTGGATGTCAACCACGTCATCGACCATCGGCTGGTCCGCGGTCTCGACTACTACACCCGAACCAGCTTCGAGTACTACGTCGCGGGCCGCGAGGGGCAGCAGGAGGCGATTGGCGGCGGCGGACGCTATGACGGCCTGGTCGAGCTGCTCGGCGGTCGTCCCACGCCGGGGATCGGCTTCGGGATCGGCCTGGATCGAACCATCCTGGCGCTCCACGAGCGGAGCATCGTGACAGTCGATATGCAACGGCTGGTCGCGATCGTCTCCTCGGAGCCCGACTTCGCCCGGCGCCTCGAGGTCGCCGGCCGGCTGCGCGACGCGGGGCTCGCCGTGCGTCCCGACGGGAGCACCCGCAAGCTCGGCAGGCAGCTCGAGTCCGCCGCCAAGGCCGGCGCGCGCTGGGCGGTCATCCTTGGTGCCGATGACGTGGTCCTGCGCGACCTCGCCAGTGGGGAACAACATCAGCTGTCCGTCGAGGAGCTGCCCGGCGCCCTCCTTCAGTCGGGGTGATTCGGCTCATCCGGTACCATCGCAGGTCCAATGCCGACCTCGTTCCGTACCCATACCTGCGGTGAACTGCGCGCCGACGATGTCGGCGGGCGGGTCACCCTCGCGGGTTGGGTGCATCGGCGCCGCGACCACGGGCATCTGACCTTCTTCGACCTGCGCGACCGCTACGGCATCACCCAGGTTGTGACCTCCGCGGATGCTGAGCCGGCGGCGCACGCGACCGCCCAGGAGGTGCGCAACGAGTGGGTCGTGCAGGTTGAGGGTGTCGTGCGGCAT
>JALYTG010000258.1 GCA_030854405.1 Chloroflexota bacterium
CACCGAGACTGGGACCCGTGCCCGTCCGCGGGGAGCGAGGGTGACGCGTCGCTGCCCAAGGACCATCCAGCTCGCAGGGCCGCTGGCCTTTGTGCCATGCAACCCGTAGGCGGAGCCAAGCGTACTCGCGGTCAGCCCGCCCACCGGGTCGAGCATTACCCCGATCCGCCTACCGGTCTGGTTCTGCAGATTCAACGATCCGGCCGACGTGGTCTGCCCCGGCTGCGCTGGAACCTGGAAATAGTTGCCAGTGGCTCCAGACGCCGACGAGACGGTGACCGTCATTGGCGGCGCTGCGGCTGCGAACGCGCTGGGCGCGCACGCGAGCGTGCCGGCCACGACGACCGGCACGATGCTCGCAATTTGCGAAAACCGTCGCATGGGGGTGGGGCGAAGCAAAGCTCCGATTCTCCCCTTCCTATCGGCGGATCAGGGTCCGCTGTTAAGTGACCAGACCAGGTTGACCTTGTAGACCTCGTTGGCCGGCAGCACCGAGGTGTTGCTGGGGGTGGCGAGCGAAAGGCTCGATGCCGTGTAACCGGAGGTCACGAAGGTGCCCATGCCGGCGCTTGTGGCGGCCGAGATCACCTTTACCGGGCTGGCCGAGTCCATAAAGCAGCCCGAGTTACAGGAATGGGTCGGCGCGGTGCCGGTGGAGCCGTTTTGGGCCGTAAAGCCGGCGCTTGTGCTGTTAAGCGTCAGCGAGTTCGCCACCAGCGTCTTTCCACCGGAGACATAACCGGCGGGGTCAGAGCCGCAGTTGGCCACCGTGCAGAACTGCTTAAACACGGCGCTTCCCGATGGGCCGTCACCGGCAACGGTGACGTTGTAGCCAGAGCCAGAGCCAGTCGCATCGGCGACTGAGAAGTTGGTCATCTGGGTGTTGGTGGTCTGGGCCTGTCCGTTGAGCGTCACAGCGTTTAGGTTGGGGGTGTCGGTTGAGCTGCTGCCAAAGGCCAGTGAACCGGGGTTAACTGAGAACTGCGTGGTGTCTAGAACCGAGCCAAGGGCTGTTGCTGGCAGGACACAAACTGCAAGCGCGCTAGCGGCGACCGCAAGGCCGATCCGCAGGCGTCGCGCCGAGGCGTTGAGGTGATTCTGTTTATTCCGCATGCAGGGCTTCTCGGCGCCTGGGGGTGCCGACTCGACACCGGTTTTGGGTAGGCGTGAGGCCCTTGGACGTAGGTACTAGAAGGCGCCTACCGGTTAGTGGCGCGCTTGGCCGTGGAGCCGGCGGCTAGGCTTGCTCGGCTGGCTGTCGCCTGCATGGAGGGGTGGCAGAGTGGTCGAATGCGGCTGCCTTGAAAGCAGCTGACCGGGTCTCCCCGGTCCGGGGGTTCGAATCCCTCCCCCTCCGCTTTGAATCGCCGCCTCCTGATCGCCGGCCTGCTGCTGCTCATCAGCGGGGTGGTCACGCTCTCGCTGCACGCAGCCGGCGTGCCGGAGTCGCTGCTGAACTCCCTCAACGACACCCTGCTCTCAGGTCTCGACGTGCCGTCGGACCCGTCACAGACCTCGACCGACATCCTCAACTACGTCTCGCTGGTCGGCGGGATCGCCGAGCTCGCCGGGGGAGCGGTGGTCGTGCTCGTGTGCTTTGTGAGGGCGCGCGACTAGGCGTCGCCCGCGGGGGTCGCGTCAGTCGCGCAGGTCGACCCGCTCGATCACTTGGGGCTCGACCGGGCGGTCAGACGCGCCGGTCTCGGTCCCCTCGATCGCGTCGACGGCGTCCATCCCCTCGGTGATGCGGCCGAACACCGTGTGCTTGCCGTCCAGCCACGGCGCGGCGTCGATGGTGACGATGAAGAACTGCGAGCCGTTGGTGTTCGGGCCCGCATTGGCCATCGCCAGCGCCCCACGCTCGATCTTGTGCTGGTTGAACTCGTCCTCGAACGTGTAGCCCGGGCCGCCGGTCCCGGTGCCCTCGGGGCAGCCTCCCTGGATCATGAAGTCGGGGATCACCCGGTGGAAGATCAGCCCGTCGTAGAAGCCGTCGCCCGCGAGCTTGCGGAAGTTCTCCACCGTCTTCGGTGCGTCGGCGTCGAAAAGCTCAACCCCGATCGGCCCGGCGCTGGTGTGAAGGGTCGCAACGGACACCGCCCCAACCCTATCTGGGAGCCTTGTTGCAGTGCGGCGAGCAGCCGTCCTTAACGTCCGCGCCTCCGCAACGGTCGGCGCAGCGCCGTGTTGCGGCTAATTGTGGGAGTACCCGGCGGCAAAAAGACACCGCGACTCGTGAGGCTGCGCCTCGGCCTTGCCGCGGCGGCGGCAGCGCTCGTGCTGGGCGCCGCGACCAGCGCATCGGGCGACGTGCTGACGCCGGACCCCGGCCAGATCTTCTTTGGCGCCACCGACACCGGCCAGCTGAGCGACTTCCAGTCCTTCGCCGACAGCGTCGGCAAGCACCCGGCGGTGATCGAGACCTTCCATCCGTGGGGCAACAGCCTCCACTACGCGATCCCCCGTTGGGGCGAGGCCCAGGCGCGGCCGATGCTTCACATCTCGACCGTCGACCCCAACACGCTGGCCGAGATCATCACCCCGCTCGGCATCGCCACGGGGACCAGCGACGACTACCTGATCCGGCTCAACTCGAGCTTCGCGACGCGCCAGATCCGTGCCTACATCCGCCCGTTGGGCGAAGTGAACCGCTGCCTTAATCCCTGGTCCGCCTACACCTGCGACGGTGCCAGCAGGGGAGATTCCTACACGCCCTACTGGTACAAGCAGGCCTTCCGGCGGATCGCGATCGTGATCCGTGGCGGCGGGTCGCTGGCCGAGATCAACGCCAAGCTGGCGGCGATCAACCTGCCGCCGCTCAATCGCCAGGCCAAGGACGGCGTCGAGCCGGACTCGCTGCCCGCGGCTCCGATATCGATGGTCTGGAGCCCACTGCCCGGTGGCTCGCCGCCCACGAAGCGCAACCTTCCCGGCAGGTACTACCCCGGCTCCGACTACGTCGACTGGGTCGGCACCGACATCTACTCCCGCTATCCGGTCTGGAAGACCCTGACCCGCTTCTACAAGGTCAAGAAGTACCGCCGCAAGCCGCTTGCGCTCACCGAGTGGGGCGTATCGGCGGGCGACGACCCCAAGTTCGTGAAGAGGATCTTCACCTGGGTGCGCCGCCACAAGCGCACCAAGATGCTCATCTACTACCAGGACTTCGGGACCAGCAATCCCTACCGGATCCAGAACTATCCGAAGAGCCTCCACGCGATCGCCCGCAACCTGCGCCAGAGCCGCTTCCCCGCACTGGCGCCATTCCCGCCCGCCGCGCCTCCGGTCGGCGCGCCAACCGACCCCAACGAACCGCCGGCGCCGCCGACTGGCGGGGTCGGCGGCTAACGACCGCAGGCGTGCCC
>JALYTG010000259.1 GCA_030854405.1 Chloroflexota bacterium
CGTTTGGAATCCCCGACCGTAGATGTGTTGCAAAGTGGGGCTCCGTGGGTTAGCGTGGGCCCCAAGTTGAAGCCAAGGGCCGGGGTGATGAGGTTCCTCCCACCTCACCACCTCGGCCCAAACTTCTCCGCCCGCGCTAACAGGAAAGGACTCAGGGGTTGGCTTTTCGGGGTCTCTACGAGCACAGTCTCGACTCCAAGGATCGCCTCACGGTCCCGGCTCGCTTCCGCTCGGCGCTCGCCGATGGAGTTGTTCTCTCCAAGGGGCTTGACCCCTGCGTCGACCTCTACACGCCTGACGCCTTCGAGCGCGTCTCCGACACTTACCTCGCGCCGCACAGCCCGTTCAGCTCCGACGCGCGAAAGATGCGCCGCCGCTTCCATGGCGGCTCCTTCGACGAGAAGCTCGATTCGGCTGGTCGCGTCCGGCTTCCCAAACCGTTGATCGAGCACGCCGGCCTCAGCGGGCCCTGCGTCGTGGTGGGGGCCGGCGACAACCTCGAGATCTGGAACGCCGACGCCTGGTCTCGACACGAGGCCGAGTTGGACGCCGCCGCCGCCGAGATCGCCGAGAGCCTCGCCGACTCGGGCGAGAGCACGTAGTCCCCCGAATGGCCACCCTTACCTACATGCCGACCGAGCACCTCCCAGTCCTCGCCACCGAGCTTGTCGAGCTGCTCGCTCCTCAGCCGGGCGAGCTTGCGGTCGACTGCACCTTTGGCGCCGGTGGCCACGCCCGTCTGATCGCCGACAAGATCGGCCCCACCGGCACCCTCGTCTGCATCGATCGCGACCCGGTCGCCGAGCAGCGCTTTGCCGAGTTCGCCGCCGACGCCCCCTGCCAGACGCGCTTTGTCCGCGACGACTACGCGGCAGGTTTACAGGTCCTTTATGGCGAAGGCCACCGCGCGGACATGGTCTATCTGGATCTCGGAATCTCATCGATGCAGGTCGACGCCTGGGAGCGCGGCTTCTCCTACTCATACGACGCGCCGCTCGACATGCGGATGGATCCCGACCAGGAGTTCTCGGCCCGCGATCTGGTCAACGAGTGGCCAACCTCTCGCATCGCCGATGTGCTGCGCCGCTTTGGCGAAGAGCGCAACGCGAGCGGCATCGCACGCGCGATCGTGCGCCGGCGACCGATCGAGACTACCTCGGAGCTGGTCGCCGCGATCAAGGCCGGGATGCCGCCCTCGGCGCGGTTCGGCGGCGGGCACCCCGCAAAGCGAAGCTTTCAGGCGATCCGTATCGCGGTCAACGAAGAGCTCGACTCGCTCGACCGGGCCCTGCCGCTCGCCTGGGACCTGCTGAAGGTCGAGGGCCGCTTCGCCGCGATCTCCTTTCACTCGCTCGAGGACCGTCCCGTTAAGCGCTTTCTGGCCGACCGCGCGAAGGGCTGCATCTGCCCGCCGGAGCTGCCGGTCTGTGTGTGCGGCCACGAGCCCGAAGCCGAGCTGCTGACCCGAAGGGCCCTGTCGCCGAGCGCCGCCGAGCTGGGGGACAACCCCCGCGCCAGCTCGGCGCATCTGCGTGCCGCGGTGAAGATCGCCGGCGGAGGATCTGACTAATGGCGGCCGCAGCTCCGGCGCGAAAGAGAGCGGTCGGACGTACCTCTCACTCTGCACTCCGCCAGAAGCCTCGCAAGAGAGCGGCCGGGCGCACGTCTCACTCTGCACTCCGCGAGAAACGACCGCGGTCTCCGCAAACGGCGAGGCGCGCTCGCCACGCCGTTCGACGCACACCCGCCCGCTCCAAGCAACAGCAGGGTGGGCACCTGATCCCGATTGCTGTCGGGCGGACGGCGGTCGCGATGCGTGGCCTACCGGACTCTGGGCTGATGGTGCGTCTCACCCGCGGCCGCGCATGGATAGGGGTGCTCAGCGTGCTGCTCACCGGGATCGTTGCCCTCAACGTGGTCAGTCTCAGCCTCAACGCTTCGCAGGGCAAGATCGCCCAGCAGGCCCAGATCCTCGCGCAGGAGAACTCGGCGCTGCGGGCCCGCCTGGCCGAACAGCTCTCCAACGACAACGTCCGGATCGCTGCTGAGAGCCTCGGCATGACGGCGCCTGGCCCGACCGACATCAGCTACCGCGACGCGTCCGGTCAGTCCGTGCGGCTCACGGCGCTGCGCCTCGCGGCCGGCTTCGGCCTCGGCGGCTCGCTGGTCGCCGCGCCTGTCATCACGACGCCCCCGGCGACACCGACCGGCACCACCACTTCAACGACCACCTCAGCCCCCCCGACCCCGACCCCGACCACGACCAGCGCGCCCGCTCCGGCGACCAGCACCCCGGTGACGGCCCCGACCGCGCCGGTCGCGACGACTGGCACGTCGGGCGGCGGGGTCTCCTCGGGGTAGCACCGAGCGGCGGGATGCGACTGGTCGAGCGGCGCATAGGGCTTCTGTTCGCCGCCTTCTTTCTCTGCTTCGCGGTGATCCTCGCGCGGGCACTCTGGCTTCAGGGCGTACGCGGTGGCGCCCTCGCCTCGGAGGCGACCAGCCAGCAGACCGAAATGGTCACAGTCCCCGGGCTGCGCGGCCGAGTGCTCGATCGACGCGGCCAGGAGCTCGCTGTCTCCGAGGACGCGGCGAGCGTCTATGCGACGCCCTATCAGGTCAAGGACCCCGAACGCACCGCGTCGCGCCTGGCGTCGGTGCTCGACGTTTCGCGCGATGAGCTGCTGAAGGGGCTGACCGCGAACAACGGCTTCTCCTATCTGGCCCACAAGGTCGACGTGCCGACCGCGGAGAAGATCAAGCAGATGAAGCTGGCGGGGATCGGCACCCTCCCCGACAGCCGGCGCACCTATCCGCAGGGCAATCTCGCCGCGCAGGTGCTCGGCGCGGTCGGATCTGACAACCAGGGCTTGAGCGGACTCGAGGCCGGCCAGCAGAGCGTGCTCGGCGGAACCGACGGTCAGGAGAGAATCGTCAAGGACGCTCTCGGGGAGCCGATTCGCCTCGAAACGGTGACGGGGTCGAGTGACGGCCACGACATCAAGACCACCATCGACGCGGCGATCCAGGCGAAGACCGAGCAGGTCATCGCCTCCGTCGGCCAGCAGTACGCCGCGAAGAGCGCGACCGCGATCGTCATGGACCCCCGCAACTCGCAGATCCTCGCGATGGCCAACTGGCCCGGGGTCGATCTCAACAACCTCGCGAGCGCAAGCTCCAGCGACCTCCAGAACCAGGCCACCGGATTCACCTACGAGCCGGGCTCGACCTTCAAGGCGTTCACCGTCGCCGGAGCGCTCGAGGACCACGTCGTCACCCCGGACACGACCTTCCATCTCGATCCGACGATCCATGTCGCCGATCGAACGATCCAGGACGCGGAGCCGCGCGGCCCCGTCGACCTC
>JALYTG010000084.1 GCA_030854405.1 Chloroflexota bacterium
CGATGCCGAGGAGCTGCCGACGACCGTCGCGGGCCGTCAGCTGGGGCTGCTCGAGGCCGCTGCGGCACTGGGGATGCCGGCGGGGGCGATCCTCGACGTCGTGAATGGCCCACGCGTGCCGCTCGCTCTGACGCCCGCCGGACGACTGAGCATCCCGAGCGCACGCAGGACGCAGCGGGCGTCGGAGGCGCTGCTGGGCGCCGCCGTTCCGCTTCAGCTGCTCACCGAGCGCCTGGCTCGCGCTCGAGGAGTGAACCCCGACACACTGGCCCGGGAGGATCCTCGACAGGCGGCAGCCGGCGGCTGAGGCGCGGCAAAGGCTGCGGTCGCGGCGTGCCGCGTATCATCGGCCGGTGCCCAGCCTGATCGAGTGCGTCCCCAACTTCAGCGAGGGCCGCCGCCCGGAGGTCATCGAGCAGATCTGCCGCGCGATCAGCCAGATCGACGGCGTCACCCTCCTGGACCAGTCACGTGATCCGACCCACAACCGAAGCGTGGTCACCTTTGCCGGCAGTGCCGAGCAGGTGGTTCGCGCCGCGACCGCCGCCGTCGGCCGCGCCCTGGAGCTGATCGACATGGAGCGCCACGTCGGCGCTCATCCTCGGATCGGGGCGGTGGACGTGATCCCGTTCGTTCCGCTCGGCACGACGCGGATCGAGGAGTGCGTCGACCTCGCACGGCGCTTCGGCAAACAGATCGCCCAGCGCTTCGAGCTGCCCGTCTACCTGTACGGCGAGGCTGCCCTGCGCCCGGAGCGGCGGCGGCTCGCCGACGTGCGGCGCGGCGAGTACGAGACCCTCCGCGAGGAGCTGGGCATCAACCCCGACCGGGATCCGGACTTCGGCCCGAGCCACCTGCATCCGCGCGGGGGTGCCGTCGCCGTCGGCGCTCGCAAGCCGCTGATCGCCTTCAACGTCAACCTCGCTACGGACGACCTGGCGCTGGCAAAGAAGATCGCCTACGCCGTGCGCGAGTCTTCGGGCGGCCTGCCGGCGGTGCAGGCCATGGCCGTGCTTCTCGATCAGCCCCGCCTGGCACAGGTGAGCATGAACCTTGTCGACTGGGAGCGGACCGGCATCGTCGCCGTCGTGCGCGAGATACGCCGCATGGCCCGCGAGGCCGGCACCGATATTGACCACTGCGAGCTGATCGGACTGGCGCCGACCGGCGCGCTGCTCGAGGTCGCTGCGGATGCGCTCCACCTGCGCGACTTCACGGCCGACCAGGCGCTGGAGCTGCGCCTGGCCCGGGACCGCTGAGGCACCGGCCGGAACCGAGCATCGGCCGCCGGCGTCCCAGCCAGGACCACCAATCGGCGTGACTCACCTCTGCTGCTGGTGCATCCACGCACCGGGACAGGGGCCGTTTGGCCCTCGGCTTGCAATTGTGGGTGGCAAAGAGAGGGTTTGGGAGCGACGCCGTAAGGCGTCAGGAGTACCCATCAGATGCAAGCTGGCAGGAGCCTCCGACCCGGTGTTAGCGCCATGGCGCTGATCATGATCTGGCTCGTCGCCGTCGTGATGGTCGCAGCCACCAGCCAGGTTCGAGCCGGCGACGAGCGGCCCAGCGCCAGAGCGCCGGTCGAAGCGGTCCAGCGACTCGCCACGCACCAGACACGGGCCGATACGGAAGAGTCGCCGGCCCTCACCCTCGCCATCGTGGCAATGCTCGCGGTCGGAGGTCTGGCCGTCGCGACGCTGCGCGGTGGGCTGGGTCCGGTCAGGGTCCGCCGGCTGATGCCGGTGGCACAGCGGGTCGTGGTCCGGCGCTCGTAGCGCGTCGTGGAGGCGCTAGACTCCACGGCCCATGACGACGATCCGCACCGAGCTGCGCGACGCGGTCGCGGCTGCGCGAGATCGGGCTGTCACCGCCGGTCAGCTGCCCGTCCGCGAAGCAACGCCGCCTGCCATCATCATCTCCGAGCCCGCACGTCCCGAGCATGGCGATTACGCGACCAACATCGCGATGCAGCTGGCGCCGATCGTTCGCGCGGCGCCGATGGAGATCGCCGAGACGCTGAAGGCCAACCTCACCCTGCCGGCGGGCGCGGCCGATGTGATTGTCGAGCGCCCCGGATTTCTGAACTTCCGCCTCGCTCCGGCGTGGGTCGGCTCGCAGGTGAGCACCATTCGGGGCGCCGGCGCTCAGTTCGGGCGATCGGAGATTGGTCGCGGGCAACGCATCAATGTCGAGTACATCAGCGCCAATCCCACGGGGCCGCTGCACATCGGGAACGCGCGGGGCGGGTTCATTGGCGACGTGCTTGCATCGGTCCTGAAAGCGACCGGACATCGCGTCACACGGGAGTACTACATCAACGACTATGGGAGCCAGGTGCGCGACTTCGGGGAATCGGTCTACCTGGCGCGGACCGGCCAATCGGGGGAGGCAGGTTACAAGGGCGAATATATCGAGCGCGTCGCAGCGGAGGTGCCCGACGAGGTCGTGGCCGCGGTAAACCCGTTGCCGGCGATCGGCGCCTGGGCGTGGAACCGGGTCTTCGCGGACATCAAGGCCACCCTGGCGCGACTGGGCATGCACTTCGACGTGTACAAGAGCGAGCGCGAGCTGCACGGCGCCGGCGAGGTGGCCGAGGGGATCGAGCGCCTGCGGGCTGCAGGACACGTGTACGAGGCGGACGGCGCGATCTGGTTCCGCGCTACGGCCTTCGGCGACGACAAGGATCGCGTACTGATCCGATCGAACGGAGCGCCGACCTACTTCGCGGCCGACGTCGCCTACCTGCTCGACAAGTTCGACCGGGGATTCGACCACCTGATCTACGTCCTGGGCCCGGACCACCACGGCGACATGGCGCGGCTGAAGGGTGCGACCGCGGCGCTCGGGTATGACCCGGACCGGATGGAGATCATTATCTACCAGCATGTGCGCCTGGCCGGCGGGGCCAAGATGAGCAAGCGAGCGGGAACCTTCGTGACGCTCGACGAGCTGGTCTCCGAGGTGGGGCCGGATGCGACCCGCTTCTTCTTCGTCATGCGATCCGCCAGCCAGCACCTCGACTTCGATCTGGAGCTGGCCAAGAGCCAGTCGAGTGAGAACCCGGTCTACTACGTCCAGTACGCGCATGCCCGCTGCTGCTCGATCCTGCGCCTGGCGTCAGAGCGTGGCGTCGCCGCTTCGGACGCCGATACTGCGGCGCTCCTCCGCCATCCGGCCGAACAGGCGCTCCTTCGGCGCTTGATCGCACTGCCCGACGCGGTCGCGGATGCCGCGGAGCGTCGGGCGATTCACGAGCTGCCGCGCTACGCAATGGAGGTCGCTTCGCTCTTCAGCCAGTTCTATCGCGACTGCCACGTCCTCTCCGAGGACCCTGCCGAGGCCGCGCTTTCGAGCGCGCGGCTCGCGCTGGTCGACGCAACCCGCCAGGTGCTCGCCAACGCTCTCGGCCTGTTGGGGATCTCCGCGCCCGAGACGATGTGAAGGCCCGAATGCCGCGGGTGGTCGGCCCTAGTTCAGTGCGCCGCCGCCAGCGTCGTGTGCAGGAGCGCATCCGACGAGGCGTGGACGATCAGCTGCTCGGTGGCGGAGAGCGAGACGAGCCGGGCGGGAAACGGCAGCGCGTCGATCACCTTGGCGTACGCATCGGCAAACTCGGTGGCGTCGAGCGGGCTGTCCCAGGTGACGCGCCACGCCAGGCTGAATGAGGCACCCGGCCCGGAATAAGCGGCCACTCGGTCGCCGCCCCAGCCGGCGACAGCGCGCGCAGCATCGGCCTGCGAGACGCCGAAGAACTGGAGCATCACGCCCATCATCGCCTCGCCCTGCGGGGAGGAGGAGACTCGCTTCCAGCCCGCGCCCAGGGCCGGCGCGAGGTCGGGCACTGTGACAGCGATCGGCTTCTCGCGCGCGACCCACTTGTCGTAGTGGATCACCTGCTCGGTCGAGTTGGGAGGATCGGTGAACGCGGCGTCGACGGCCTTGGAGCCGCCCTCCTGGTAGACCTGGCCGACCCACTGAAGGCCGGCCGTGTAGGGGAACTCCAGGAGACCGACCATCCACGACGGCGCATCGCCGGTGTCGGGCGGCGAACGCGCGCCCAGCTGGGCAAGCTCCCCCGGGTCGAGGTTGCCCGCGAGCGCCCACAGGAACATCGTTTGTGTCGCGTCACCCTCGACCAGCGCGGTGCGCGCCAACGAACGGTCATCCTGGCCGACGGCGTCGGTCTGAAGCGTCTTGAGCGTGAACGCCGCATCCTGCAGGGCGTGGGTGTACTCGTGGGCGTAGGTGATCCTGGCCTCCGCCGAGAGCCCGCTGTCGCTGACCACGACCATCCGCTTCTTGCGGTCGTCGTAGAAGCCGAGGACCTGGTCGCCGAGCAGCCTCAGCTGGAGCTGGGCCACGTCCTGGTCCGCGCCGAGCAGGCCGAGCGCGCGCAGCGTGATGTTGTCCGCGACGCGCTGCGCCCGCGGGTACTCGGCGTCGAAGAGGGCGCGCAGCTCGACCGCCAGCTGATCGCGGCCGATGATCTGAGCCGCGCCGATCTTCGCCGCCGGTAGACCGCGAATCTGCTGCACCTGGCGCTCAATTGCAGCAAAGGCGGCCTGCTCGTCGTGGGCCGAGACGGGCGACGGCTGGCCGCTGGCCGATGGGCTTGTCGTCGCAGTCGACCGAGGGCTCGGCGATGGGCTGGCGCTGGGCCGGAGCGCGACGGGCGCGCCCAACGAGCGCAGTACCACGACGAGCACAATGAGCAGGGTGAGGAGAGCGGCTGCCGCGGCGACGAGCCGCTGGATTGGGGTCATCGGCGAGCCATTCTGGCGCATGCGGGCCCGGTGTCGAGGAACGTTCAGGTTTCTTAAGGCGGCCAAAGCCTCGGTTTCATGCGGGCCCCCTAGCCTTCAGGCTGCGAGTTGGAAACCAACGGGTTTCCGCCTCCACCCTCCCTCCTTCGAGCGCCGGTGTCATTGGGCGGGCACCGGCGCTCGTGCTGTCCAGTACCATCGCGCGACCGATGGAGATCACCTGGTACGGGCGCGCCTGCTTCCGTCTGAAGGGCAAGGAGGCGACGGCCATCACCGATCCCTGCCCACCCGCCACCGGCTTCGTGGCGGGCAAACACGACGTGGACCTGCTGACGATCAGCCATGCCCACCCCGACCATAGCTACACCAGATCCATCAGCGCCGGCCTGACGCTCACACGGCCGGGCGAGTACGAGTTCCACGACCTGCTGATCACCGGCGTGCGCACCTACCACGACGGCTCGCGCGGAAAGGAGCGTGGGGAAAACATGATCTTTGCGGTCGAGGTTGACGGGGTGCACATCTGCCATCTGGGTGACCTCGGCCACATCCTCACCGAGGAGCAGGTCGCCGAGCTCGGACCCATCGACGTGCTGCTGGTGCCGGTCGGTGGAACGACCACGGTCACCCCTGCCGAGGCGACCGAGGTGGTCTCCCAGCTGAGTCCCAAACTCGTGATTCCCATGCACTTCGCGATCGATGGCGCGTCCGGCGACCTGATGGGTGCAGACACGTTCCTGCACGAGATGTCGGTTGAGCCGATTCGCCAGCCGAAGGCGATCGTGACGCCCTCTTCCCTCCCCGAGGAGACGCAAGTGGTCCTGCTGGAGGCTCGCGGCCGCACCGCCTGAGACTCGTGGACTGAGCCCTCAAGGGCTGCTCGCGCCCCACGGAATACCGGTGCGTTCTGGCACCAGGCTGACCAAGCGTACTGCTCGCGAGTACCCAAGACTATCGGTCTCCGGCCCTAAGAGGCATGGCGTTTGCTACTAGCCGACCGGTACTAAAGTCCCTATGCTGGCGACCGCCGGGGATGCGACTTCGCTCATCGGTGCAGTGCCCGGACCATCAAGGCGCCGAGGCGATATCAGAAAGGACAGGGGGTCCTGTGTACTCATCCGTTGTTCGGCCAGCGCCCACGTCACTCCTGAGGGTGATGCTGGCGAGCATGGCCATCATTGCTCTCGTCTTCTCCGCATTTGCGCTGGTCCGCCCGGCCATTGCCCGCGCGACCGACCAGCCGACCGCGAACGACGAGGTGACACCGACCGCCGAGGGCGGGCCTGACGTCGTCGTGCATAAGACGGCCTCGGCCTCGCAGGTCGCTGTCAACGGCAGCTGGGACTACACGTTCGAGGTCAGCAACAGCGGTGACGCTGGAGCGGACGGGGTCGTCCTCTTCGACAATCTCGATAACAACCTAACCGTCAACAGCTGGAACCCGTCGCAGGGGACCTGCAGCATGGCGGCCGGCAACCAGGTCACCTGCGATCTGGGCCAGATTGCGGCCGGCGACACGGCAAACCTCACCGTCAATGTGACCGCCGGGGTGGATGCCTGCAACCAGATCGACAACCGGGCGGACGTCTCCGCGGGCAACGAGCCTGCATCGAATACCCACAACAACCACAGCGAGCGGGTGAGCGTTAATGTTGACTGCGGCGCAGCTCAGCCCGTGGTCATCACGATCATGAAGCATGTCTGCCCGGCAGCGATTCAGACCCAGGCGCAATTCGATGCACTGGGAAGCTTCATCAACAAAGTGCTGACCTGCCCGGTCATCACGGTTCCCGGGGACGTCGGGCCCGCGGGCGCCGCTGACGCCGGCGAGAAGAGCTTCGTCTTCACCGTGACCGATCCGGATGGGGTCGTGCATTCGATGGCAGACGCTGCCTTCGTCCCAGCCCAGCTGTGCGAAGCCGCCATCGGTGACGTCGATGGCAACCCGAACAACAACCTGTGCGTCGAAACGTCGCACTACATGTGGTCGGGCCTGAAGGAAGGCATCACCACGATCACTGAGCTCAACCCGCCGAGCGGATATCGGTACGGGGCGCTCGAGTTCACGCCGCAGGATCTGCATCCCAACACGGATGCCCAGTCATTGATCTCGGCAGGGAACGGTGTGATCGTGCTCGACACGCGTCTTCCGCACCATCAGAGCGACGTGATGCTGCACGTCTACAACTTCACGTCTGGCGGGGTACAGCCCGGCGGGGGCGGAAAGCCCACTCCCAAACCCACTCCTACCCCGCGCGGGGGAACGCACGCCGGTGGTGGCGGGCCCAGCAGCGGGCCTCTGCCCGACACAGCTCTCCGCCAGCCGGATGGCGCGCCGGTCGGATTGCTCGCGCTCAGCATGTTGGTTTCACTGGCGAGCCTTGGTTACCTGAGTCGCCGGAGCGCGCGCGCGCGCCGACGGGTCACACGCTAGGGTCCAACGACTGCACAGAGGAGGTCCGATCGGGCCTCCTCTGTCCAATGATCCAGCCCCCTGGCAGAGACGGGGTAGCGGTTCGCCGCTACCCCGTCCTCTGTTTTCTCGATGGCTGGTGAGTACACCCTCAACCTCCGCTGGCGAGCGAAGGCGACCCCTCAGATGATGGCCAGCTCTCGACCCACCATCTCGAAGGCTGAGAGGCACGTTTCGAGCTCTTCGCGCGAATGCTCGGCCGTCACGATGGTGCGGACCCGGGAGCGGTCCTCGGGCACGGTCGGGAAGCCGATCCCCATCGCGAAGACGCCCTCCTCGAAGAGTCGGTCGGAGAGTCGCATGGCCAGCGCGCCGGCACCCACGATCACCGGCGTGATCGGGGTCTCCGACTGACCGATGTCGAACCCGAGCTTCCCGAGGCCGGCCTTGAAGAAGCGCGTGTTCTCCCAGAGCCGCTCAATCAGCTCTGGCTCGCTCTCGAGCACGTCGAGCGCTGCGATGCACGCCGCCGCGACCGCCGGCGGGTGCGAGGTCGAAAAGAGGAAGGGCCGCGCCCGGTGCTCCAGCACCGTTCGCAGGGCCGCCGGACCCGCCACGTAGCCGCCAAGGACACCAATCGCCTTGCTGAGGGTTCCGACCTGCACCTGCACGCGGCCATGCAGTCCGAAATGGTCGATCGAGCCGCGCCCGTTGCGGCCCAGGACGCCGGAGGCGTGAGCATCGTCGACCAGGATGATCGCCTCCGCCTGCTCGGCTGCCTCGACGATCTCCGGCAGGCGAGCGATATCGCCGTCCATCGAGAAGACGCCGTCGGTGATGACCAGCACGGTGCGCTCCGCGCCTCCAGGCGCCGACCGGACCTCACTCAGGGCGGTCCGCAGTGCCTCCATATCCCCGTGCGGAAAGATCTTCCGCTCCGCCTTGGTCAGGCGAATCCCATCAATGATGCTCGCGTGGTTCAGGGCGTCGGAGATGATGGTCGCGCCCTCAGGCGCCAGGATCGGGATCACCCCGGTGTTGCACGTGAAGCCCGACTGGAATGTGAGCACGGCCTCGACGCGCTTGAAGTCCGCCAGGCGTCGCTCGAGCTCCTCGTGCAGAGACATCGTGCCGGCGATCGTCCGCACGGCCCCGGATCCGGCACCGTACTCGCGAATGGCGCTCTGCGCCGCCTCGCGCAGGTGCGGATGCGTATTCAGACCCAGGTAGTTATTGCTCGAGAGGGTGATCACCTCGCGGCCATCGATGATGCATCGGCTCTTCTGCTCGCTCTCGATCACGCGCAGGCGTCGGTAGAGTCCCTTCGCCTTGAGCTCCTCGATCTCGGCATCGAGGAAGGCGAGCGGATTGCGCTGGCGCGCAGCGACGGTATCGGTCATGGAAGAAGCACCACCTTTCCGGCGTGCCGGGAGGCGATCAGCTCAAATGCGCGCTCCCAGTTTGCGAGGTCGAAGCGATGCGTGATGATGGGGCTGACGTCCAGTGCCCCCGAGCGGAGGAGCGCCTGGGTACGCTCCCAGGTGTCGTAGATGCGGCGACCGTAAATCCCGTACAGCCGCAGACCCTTCTGAATCACCTGTTCGGAGAGGTCGATCGTGACAGGCTCCCCGAAGATGCCCAGGAGGCTGATCCGCCCGCCCCGAGTCACCATCTCGAGAGCCTGGCGGAGGGCAGGGCCGGCGCCGCTCATCTCGAGCACGACCTCGACCCCGTCGCCGCTGGTGGCAGCACTGATGCGACCTGGGGTCTCCGGATCGAGCGCATCGAGGGCGAGATCCGCGCCCATCGTCCGCGCGAGCTCAAGGCGGTAGGGCTCGGTATCGGTGGCTATGACAAGCCCCGCCCCGGCAGCTCGGGCGATTCCCACCGCGCAGAGGCCGATCGGACCGCAACCGGTGACCGCAACGGTGCGACCCTCAATCGGCTCGACGAAGGCGGCGTGCACGGCGTTGCCCATCGGCTCCTGCAGAGCCACGACCGCTGGGTCGAGGCCGTTGCTCTCGATCGCATTCGTCTCCGGGATGACCACGTACTCGGCGAAGCCGCCGTCGACGTGGGCGCCGATCACTCGCAGGTTGCGACACAGGTGCGGGTCACCGCGCCGACACTGGGCGCAGGTCCAATCGACCAGGTGGCTCTCCACGCCGACGAGGTCCCCCTCGCGCACCCGCATCACGCCAGAGCCGGCTCCCGCCACCGTAC
>JALYTG010000012.1 GCA_030854405.1 Chloroflexota bacterium
ACGCTACGACGCGGCTGAACTCGATCGAGCGGCGCCATCGGTCGCCGTTTCAGAAGATCCCGAAAGCGCGCTATCCGCTGATCACGACGCTGATCCCGGTCACCGACACAGCGCTGAGCGCCGGCGCGAAGGTCGCCGAGAAGCTGGTGCCGCTGGAGGGTGTGGTGCCGGTCGCCTCGCCGAGCGAAGCGTTGGCTGCCGTCGAGAGCGTGACCTTGTAGGGCTTGCTGTAGCAGGTGGCGGCGAGGCCGGTGATCGTCACGGTGCCGACCGTGTAGCCAGGGGCTGCGGCGGAGTAGCTTGTGGTGTAGGTGGCGTTCAGAGCAGCGGCCTGGCAGGCGGCGACGGTCGTCGTCGCGGACCCCAGGCTATCGGTGGTCAGGTTGAGGCTGGCCGCCAAGCCGTACAGGCCGGCGAAGGTGACGCCTGCGACGAGCAGAGCGGCAAGGACGCGTTTCATCGGTGAGATCCTCGATAAATGGGGACGATATGTTTTGGGATGACTCGCCGATAGTCCTTGAATGAGGCCGTTTTGACTACGGTACTTTTTGGCTACGCAGGGCTCCGCGACGCAAGGTCTGCCAACGGTCCTGAGCCGGCGGTGGGCTGCAACGCCGACGCGATGTCCTTGGCGGCGATGGTGGCGTCGATCCTCCGGCGGACGTCGCGGACGCATGACCTTCAGGTGATGTCGGCGCGCCCAAGCGACGCCGACGCTCGGTCGACATGACCAGTTCAGCTCTTGCGACCCAAGGCGCGCCTCGGACTCGTCGCACGTCCCGTTCGGTCCAACCGGCCGACCCCATAACCGCCGACGTCCTGATCTTCGAACACACCGACGGTGGGTTCGTTCTTGTCGGTGGGACCGGGCGCGGCGCCGGGTGGGCCGGCATCGTGGAGCTCGAGCGGATCGATGAAGCCCTCGTCGGACGAGCGTGGCGACAGGGAACCGCGGAGCGGATCTCGGGGTCACGGCCGGTCCAGATCGCGGGTCCCTACTATGCCCGGCATGCGGTCGCAGTGCCAGTCGGCCAGCGGCACGTCGTGGTCGTCGGCGCCGATCGACGGATCTCGCTCGGGGACACCGACCTCGTTCGCCGGGCGGCCGCCGCGGTCGACGGAGCCCACGGCGTACCGGCCGACAAGTTGCTCGCCGACGAGCTCGCGCGCGTTCACGCCCTCCGTTTGTTGATGGCGTACCGGCCCCTCACCGTCCGCGACACCGTCCGACACATCGCCACCGTTGCCGGGCGGCCTTGTCCTGCGAAGTCGCCGTCATGCGTGTCGAGTTCGACGGTCGGACGCTCGTCGATGGTCTGGATCTGCGGTCCATGTCAGCCCTCGTGAGTCCCGATGCGGACGGCAACCTGGCAACCGTCGAGTACGGAGGCGGACCAACGATCGAGCAGGTGGCGCCCCCGCACCCGGACCTCTTTGGGGTCGAGGTCGCGTCTCATCTCACCCTCCCCTTGGCTGGCGGGGCCACTGGGGCGCTCGCCCTCGGTCACACCGTCGCGCGCGCCCGCGGGTTCACGTCACCGTGCCAGCGGATCGGCCGGGCTATTGCCGACGCGGCGGAGCTCCTACTCAGCCAGCCTCTCGCTCGAGAGCAGCTCTCGACTGAGCGCGACCTCCTGGCTCGCCTGGTGCGGACAGACGCGCTGACCGGCGGCGCCAATCGCCGTGCCTGGGATGATGAGATCACCTCGCGGGGCGTGGCGGTTGAACACGACGATGCCTACGTGATGTTGTGCGATCTCGACGGGCTCAAGACGGTGAACAACCGCTACGGGCACGCGGCAGGCGATGCCCTGATTCGAGCGGCCTCCAATCTGCTGAGGTCGTCCGTCCGCGAGACTGATCTCGTCGCGCGGGTCGGCGGAGACGAATTCGTGGTGCTTCTCACGCCGCGGACGCGCCCGGCGCGGCGCGTCGTGGCTCGCGTCCGGCGCGCCCTGCGCGCGTGGCGGGTGACGGAGCATGGCCTAGTTCCACAGCTGTCGGTCGGCCTTGCCCCCGTCGTGGGCGGCGACCTCGAGGGCGCTCGGGCGGTGGCGGACCAAGCGATGTATGCGAGCAGGCGCCGCCGCTCAGCTAACAAACCATCGCCGGCAGGCGGAGGATCAACGGATCGCCGAAGGGCAAATGGCCGCGGCTCGGCGCCGGGTCGCTCGCCAATGAAGCGGATCCGCGAGTAGGCTCCCGGGTCACTGGCTACCCGGGCACACGACCGCCGTGCAAAGTCGACGAGGCGTGACGCACGGGCGGTGCCCGCCGAACCACGCCCCGCCGCGTGGCCGTCGATCGGCGACACATCGCCGCCTCTCGCCGCGCGACGATCCGCGGCCGCTTGATGTCAACCGGTGGTGGGCAGCGCGACGCAGTTATACGGTCAGTTTGAGCGTGAAACCGGTGGTTGGTGGGCGACACTGGACTCGAACCAGTGACCTCTTGCATGCCAAGCATCTCCGCCTGGGCGCTGTGCTACGAACGTGGGAGGCCGAGCGAAAGCGGCGCAGTTATGCGCTCCGCAGCTTATGGGCCCTGCGTCGTCATGCTCACCTGATCCAGAGGTAGGCGCCTTACCGCTTGGCCACACCCCGGCGCATTCACGCTCACTCGCTGGGATCGAGCTCGGGCTCAAGGATCAGCTCGAGCCCGGCCACGCCCGCGCGCGAGCTGGTCGGCGCCTCGTCATGCCGGCCAATCTGTCGGCGGGCATGTTGGGCGGCCAAGCCAGGAGCCTCCTCCTCCCTGCCGTTCGGGCTCAGACCTCCTCGCCCTGGGGATAGCGGATTAGGCGCTCCTCGGCGTTGTCTCGTTCGTCCCGTAGTCGGCTGTGTTCGTTGAGCCACTGGCGATCTAGGGGGCGCTCGCCATCCGCCTCTGTGGGTGCGTCGCCGTAGCCGATCGCGCGTCGAAGCGTGTGGAAGTGGGCGTTGACGGCGTCCTGGGCCTCCCGACGGGCGGAATAGAGCTGCTCGAACCTCTCGCGATCCATGATGTCCACCATCCCTTCTTGCAACCGAAGCAGGTCCGGTTACTGTGCCACCCACGAATCGCGGTAGGCATGGGCCCGATGCCGCGGCGATCGGTCAGCGTGCAGGCGACGCGGGCCTACACTCCGCAAGGTGGCGCTCAGCGGTCTGACGAAAGCATGGGTCGAGGCGGAGGCCGCCCTACCGCATGGCTGGCAGCTCCTCGGCGTGGTAAAGGGTCCGCGACGGGTCGACCCGAGCATCTCGTCGGCGGAGTGGTGCGCCTGGGCGCGGCCGGCGCGGGAGGAGGCCGGCTACCGCGCCCCCCGGCTGCGAGTGGGTCTGCGCCTGCGCGTGCGGCTGCCGGGCCCACTCGCACATGCGCCGCTGCCCTATCCGCCCGTCGAAGGCCGCGGCGATTCGCCGCTGGCAGCCCTCACAGCACTCGCGCGCAACCTGCGGGAGATGGCGGCCGAGTAAGGAGCGCCCGAGTGCGGCGACATCGACGTTGTGCCGATCCATCGCCGCGCGTCCGCTTCGGGTGCGCACAACGGCAGGTAGGGACACGACCTGGTAGGGCGAACCGGCGGGCGAACCCCGGAGCTGCTGGGCGATCCGCCGCTCGATCGGGCCGGCGGAAATTGGACAGTTATGCGGTCACCGAGCGCTGCAGTGAACCGGCGGTGGGCGTCGCGCAATAGTAAAGCGGTCGGTTTGAGCACGAAGCGGGTCGGTGGTGGGCGGCGCTGGACTCGAACAGGGGCCTCTTGCATGTCAAGCACTTCCGGCTGAGCGCTGTGCTATGAGCGTGGGAGGCCGAGCGAAAACGCCTCAGTTATAGGGTCACGATAACGACGGCACGCTGGCCGCCCGACCGATCACGGAGCGAGCCGGGGGTCACCGATGGCAGCCCGGTCATGCGGCTGCCGGGGCTCCCGGGCTCGGCGGCTGTGGTTCGGAGCGACCAGTCGCCCTGGCTCGAACGTCGTGTCCGGCTCATCACGACGGAGCGGCCCGGTTTCGGTGCCTCAACCCCCTTCCGGGTCGTGGCTTCATCGAGCACGCAGACGACCTCGCGGCGATCCTCGATGAGCTGAAGATCGGCAGCGTGCCGGTCTGCGGCAGCAGCGGCGCCGCTCCGTACATCCTCGCCTTTGCCGCCCGCCACCCTGGGCGGGTCCGAGCCGCGACGATCCTCGTCGGTGCCGCGCAGATCGTCGACGACGAAGCAAGCCAGCTCATTGGCCTCAACGCCGAAGGCTACCGACTGGCCAAAGCCGGCGACGCCGACGGCATGAACCGGCTGCTCGCGCCGGTCCGAGATTCGCTGCTTGCCGATGCCGTGGCGTCATTCGGCGAGGTGATGGAGATGGCGCCTCCGCTCGACCAGGCGATCATGCGCGTGCCGCCTGGCAGCAGGCCGTCGCCCGTGGGATTAGGGAGGCACTGCGCCCGAGGTGTCGAGGGATGGGTCGACGAATCGCTGGCGCTGTCCGCCAGCTGGCCCGAGATCGACCTTGCGGCGGTGCGGACCAGCCTCACGTGCGGCACGGCGACAGCGATCGGAACTCCCCCCTGTCTGCGGTAAAGAGGCTCATCGAACGGCTGCCAAACGCGCGGTTGATCGGGTGGCCCGACGCCGGCCACCTGACGCCTTATCGGCGCGAGGGTGAAATCCTCGATGAGCTGATCGGTCGGAGTCGACAGCCAGGACGAAGGTTCGGAGTTCAAGCCGCATGTGCCACCCACACGCATCCCCATGTGGATAAGTGGGTGTTAGGTGCGGTTAGGTGTGGACAAGGAGGGGTAGACTGACCGCGAAGCCGACCTGCGCTTCTGCTCCCCCCGGAAGCGCGGGTCGGCCTCACCGCTCCCCACTGACCGATAGGCTAGCCCGCCTTGCCGCTGACCGTGCAGCCGCTCGCAGGCCCGGAGTCCTGGCTGTGGGCACGCGATGTGCTTTGTAGATGATCAGGGGGAACGAGGAAGCCGACCGCTCGGGGGGAGAAAACGGTCGGCTTCAGCGTCTGAGTAGCGCACGACAGGTGCTGGCAGACGCCGGACCGCGCCGCCGCCCACGAATTGCGTCTGATGGCCGCGATCACATAGGGCCAGCGCCGCCGCGACGAGAGGGCTGCAGGTCGCCGCCGGGACAACGAGGATCTGAACCACAGCTGCGTCCCAAGCCACGATGAGCGCGCATGTCGTGGACCGAACGCCGGACACTTATCGAACCTCGCCAGCGGCCCTGGCTCTGAATCGCGCCTGCGCGGCCTAGAATTTCGCAGCCAGGCTGCGGCTGCCCAAGGGAAAGAGACAATGAACACCACCCCCGAGGCAGAAGAAAACGTGAACCCGAAGACGGGAATGACTTCCACGGAGATCAAGGAGTTCGTGCGAAACCACTGGGAGGAGTTCGTCAATCGCAAGAACCTGGATATCGCAGATGTGAACTTTGCGCCCGAATTGAGGAGCACGGAGCGGATGTGCCACCCGGAGCGCCGCCGGGCCGGGCAGGGGGGAAAGAGCATGTCGGCGGACTGCACAAGAGATTTCCCGACATCCACGTGGACATTTTGGATCCTCTCGAGTCCCTCCACTCCGCGAAACTTTAGCTTGGACCCACCGCCTCGGCACCGCGGTCTCGAGCGACCGTCCGCCCCACGGCCAACCAGCGCCCGGTCATGGGAGGCGAGCACCTGCCGGAGCCGCTCGATCGCCTCATCGGGCAGCGAACCCTGCGACCTCTCCGCCACCCAGCGGGCGGCGGCGATGAGCTCCGCCTGCGTCGTAGGCGTGGACCGTCAGCCTCCAAACCGTCGGCTGAATCCGGCCGGATCGACGGTGATCGGTTCGCCCGTGCCTTGGAGCGCGAACCAGACCGTCCGTCCCCAGGAAAGCTCGAAGACCTCGTCGTCGAACGTGAGGAGACAGGGGGCCTCGGGTTCGAGCGACGCACCGCCGTGTCTGCATCTGGACGTGGCTGCCGGCAGCGACCAGCAGGGCTCCCCCCGTCGTGTCGTTGGCCGGCACCGTGGCGCCCGGCTTCGGCCCATTCGGAACGTGGTCCGTGCGAGTCGCCCAGGCCTAGCCTGCCCGGCCCGTAACTTGCTCCGAACTAGGGCTGTGACTGTACGTGTCCGCGTGCTCATGGCCCGCCTGGGGCCCGTGGCTGTCTTCGCCCTGACATTGCTGCTGGCGGCGTGCCAGAAGAGTGGAGGCGCGAGCGGAGGGCCTGGCTACTAGGCGCCCAGCGGCTCAAGGCTCCCGACCAGCAGAGCCAGGTGGCCAAGCTGCTCGACTCCCTCGACTCCGAGGACAAGTACCGGGGACCGCCTCGCCGGTCTGAGTCCCTCCACCGGCCGCGCCACCATATTCAGCTGTGGCCCCACTACCGTTCGTGTAGGTTGTCATCGCTCCTTTTGCCTTTGACGTCGACGGTGGCGCTGGCCGGGCGCTGTGCTTGGAGGCCAAGGCTGGGGAGCTGCGCGTTGGCCGCGCGGCGCCTGGCTGTACCGTGATCGACCCGGTGACGGCGCCGACAGGCCCGCATGTGGCGTCAGCCGCTCATCGCCGCGGCGCTAGCTGTTATGCGCTCAGCGAGCCCCTGTAGTCGACCGATGGGAAACGCAAAGCAGATATGCGGTCGGTTTGAGGGTCGAGCAAGGGTGGTGGGCGGCGCTGGACTCGAACCTGGGAGAGGGAGGAGGCGCTGCGCGACAGCGAGACGAAGGCCAACCAGCTGCGCCGGACCGGCCACTCAGGTAGCGGCGACCGGCGAGCCACCGGCCCACGTGTGATCTTCGTGGACGGCTGACGGGTCCAGCGCCGGGCGCCAGCGGTCGGGTGCGGCGACAGAGACGTTGTGCCGATCCATGGCCGCGTGTCCGCTGTCGGTGCGCACAACCGCAGGTAGGCAAACGACCTGGTATCGCGGCTCGGCGGGCGAACCCCGGAGTTGCAGGCGATCCGCATCGGGCCGGCGGAAAGTGGACAGTTATGCGGTCAGTGAGCGCTGTGCTAACGAATTCGGTCGGCCGCCGAACAGGTTAATCGTTCAGATGGAGCGTGAAAGTGGCCGTTGGTGGGCGGCGCTGGACTCGAACCAGTGACCTCTTGCATGTCAAGCATCTCCGCCTGAGCGCTGTGCTACGAGCGTGGGAGGCCGAGCGAAAGCCAGTCAGTTATACAGTCACCGGATCGCGCGCGGATCGACTTGATGCGCACCTGCTCCAGAGTCAGGCGCCTTACCGCTTGACTACTCCCGAGTGTTCTAACCCTGAGCAGCGGTGCTCCGAGCTTTGTTTTCTGGAATGTCAGGTGCCCATTCCGGAGACCAGCCAAGTACCCATTCGCCGAACGGAGTCGATCTAGTGCCCGTTCACCGAATGAGTCTCGCTGCTCGGGTGGGACTGTAACGTGATCGTCACGGGAGTCGCCGGTTACTGATCACATCCGTGTCAGCTCATGTGGCGTTCGCCGCGGTCGCCGCACGGCAGTCCCATAACCTGAAGCGGAGCCAGCTTGGCCGGGCCCGGACTAGCCGTCGTTCCGACTCAGGTTGTTGACAAACTGAGAGCCCGGGCGGGTCGGCCTCTGCGACGGGCACCACACCGGCCCGCACGAATCGAAGGAGGCGTGGCCCTCATGAGGCGGCGCAACCTGGCCCGCCGCACTGTCGTCTTGCGACCTCGTAACCCCCCTCAGGTCAACCCTTGACGGCGAGGGTTCATGAGTACTAGGGTGCGCACCTACTTTTGGGGGACCCCCCGGCCCATCTCTATAAGGATCCCCTTACAACCGCGTCGCGCTTGGTCCCGCAGGCAAACCCCGGAAAGTCGGGAGGTTACTGCCGTGCGGAGGCTCTGGGCGGGTGAGGTCGCAGTTGCTGCGCAGCCGGTTTCTGCCACGGGACGAGCACTAGCGTGCACGCGGTCGCGACTTAACGACTCGTTCCCGATGACGCGCCTCGCCAACCGGCGGACGTACTCGCGTAGCTTCGAAGACGCTGGTCGCATTTTCTCGGCCCACCTGAGGTCGTCGCGGCACGCGTGTATTGACCGACCTCTGACGGGCGAACGAGATTGACGCCACGCGTCTCGGCTCGTCGTGTCGGCTGGGCGATGCCACCTCGCTTCATCGCCGTGGTGGGCATCGTCATCCTCGCGTACCCCTTCTCCATGTTCTCGCTTGCCAAGAGCCTCACCCTTCAGACTCCGCTCGCATTCCTCGGGCTGGTGCCACCGATCGCCCTAGTGCTCGGATGGATACGGATTCGGCGTGAACCCCCCATGCGTCCGATCCATGATCGCCAAGTCGACTACATCATCGGGCTGGCTTTCCTAGGTGCTGCCGTGGCCATCGCCTCGCTCATGCCCCTCGAGATGGGACCGACCTTCTGGCTATATCGAGTCGATCTCTTGACGCTGCCGCTCTTCGTGGCAGGCCTTATCGCCCTGTTCTACGGCACACGACATCTCTGGGCGCTGCGCTTCCCAATCGCCTTTCTCTTGCTGGCCTGGCCGGCTCCGTACCTGCTCCTCGTCAATGGCGGAGAGCGCGCCTGGATCAACTTGACGGTGCGAGTCCTCGCCCTGATCTCGGGTTTCCTGCCGTATGCCACACCGATCGCCGGCGGGGCGGACGTGTTCTCGATCCGCCACGCCACCAGCTCCTTCTTCCTTGGAGTCGGGTCCATTTCCTCGGGTGTCAACAGCATCGTCGGCTTCGCCATCATCGGCGGCGCCGTCGTCTATGTTGCTGATGGCGCTCGCATCCGGAGGATCGCGTGGCTCATCGCGTACCTCGCGCTCGTTTGGACGCTGGATGTCATCCACATCGAAGCAGTCTTCGTTACCGGTGCGGTTCTTGGTCAGCGCGCGGCGCTGGGTCTCCTGCACCCGGTGGCCGGCGTCATCCCCTTCAGCTTAGCAACAGGAGCGGCGCTTCTGGCGCTTCGTCCGTTTGGAATGCGTTTCAGGCCCACTGGAGGGCGATGGCGCTGGGCAGCCCCCGCAGTGCCCATCCACCGGGTCTACGTCGTCGCTGCGCTGACCTGCCTGGTCGCGATCTGGCTGTTCCACACGAACGCAGGCTATGCTCGATACGCGCCAGGCAACGGCCCGCTTGGCGATCCACAGCTTGGACCCTTCACTGTGGAGCTGGGGTGGGGACGGCCATGAACCTGCATCCTCCCCAGATCCCACCCCGACGTTTGTGGGAAGCCGTCCGCCTCAAGGATGAGTACTCCGCACGGCGCACGCTGACGCGTGGGCAGGCCGCCTGGGCAGTAATGCTCCTCCTCACGATCGTCCTCGCTGTTGCCCTCCGTCCGTTAGAGAGCGCTCGAGCCCTCATCGGGATCGTGACGCTCCTCTACGTGAGCAGCCTCGCGTTTCGGCTGATCACCTTCGCCCGAGGGCTGGCGGATCCTGACGTAATTGCGGTCAGTGATGAAGCTGCTCGGAGTTACCCGCCCGACCAACTGCCGGTGTACTCGGTTCTGGTGCCGGCCTATGAGGAACCTGAAGTCATCGGCCAACTGGTGGCCTCGATCCGGGCACTCGAGTACCCGCGCGATCGGCTGGACGTCAAGCTGCTTCTCGAGGAGGATGACGACGAGACGATCCTCGCGGCGGCGGCGGCTTCACGGGATGACTCACATGTCGAGATCGTCCTGGTGCCGCGAGGCGAGCCTCGCACCAAGCCGCGCGCCTGCAACTACGGACTGCATCTCGCGCGAGGTGAGTTCGTGACGATCTACGACGCCGAGGATCGCCCGGAACCGCTCCAACTGCGACGGGCGGTGAAGGCGCTGCGAGAGCTACCCAGGACCGTCGCCTGTCTCCAGGCGAAGCTCGTGTACTACAACCCTAACCAGAACATGATCACGCGCTGGTTTTCCGCTGAGTACGCGATGTGGTTCTCGCAGCTGCTGCCGGGTCTGGTCAGGCAGAACGTGCCGCTGCCGCTCGGCGGCACTTCGAATCACTTCCGTCGTGATGTTCTGCACAGAATCGGAGCATGGGATCCCTGGAACGTCACCGAGGACGCCGATCTCGGTGTCCGCCTGCATAGGTCTGGGTATCGGACTGCCGTTCTCGAGTCGACCACGCTGGAAGAGGCGAACAGCGACTTCATCAACTGGGTACGCCAGCGGTCTCGCTGGTACAAGGGCTACATGCAGACCTGGCTAGTACACATGCGCCATCCGATCCGCTTGTGGCGAGAGCTCGGTCCGGCCGGATTCTTTGGATTCCAACTCTTCGTCGGCGGCACGCCTCTCTTGGCGTTGCTGAACCCCGTCTTCTGGATCTTTACGGTGGTCTGGTTCGCTGGTCGGCCCGACTTCATGCTGTCTCTCTTCCAGGGCTGGATCTACTACGTTGGCGTGCTCAGCCTGGTCTTCGGCAACTTCCTTTACATATACGCCTCAATGATTAGCGCGAGGCGGTTCGGTTCCCCGGCGCTCGTGTTCGCCGCGATGCTGTCCCCGATCTACTGGGCAATGATGTCTGTCGCCGCAATCAAGGCTTCGGTGCAACTGCTGCACGCACCTTCGTTCTGGGAAAAGACGGTCCATGGGTTGGACGTCGCGCATCGACCCCCCGAGCCGGCCTCCGGGGCGGCGGCTGAGCCGCAAGGAGCATGATCGTCGGCTTGCGCGTCCGCCCGTCAAGGACGAGGCTCAGCCTGGCGCGCATCAGCTTGCGCCATGTGAATGCGCCCCTGTTTCTCAGCCTCGTCCTCTATTTAGGCGTTGGCTCCTACTTCTCCCTGGTGCTGCAGGCGTTTCAAGGCGATGCCTACAGTCGCGTGGCGAACGCCTACTACGTCCTGTTCAGCCGTGACCCACACCTCGCCGCAATTGGCTTCGTCTGGACTCCGCTGCCGTCTCTTGTAGAGCTGCTCTTCACGCCCCTCAGCCTGGTGTGGCCACCAATGGTCCGCAACGGTTTTGCTGCGGTCCTGATGTCAGGGCTGTTCATGGCCGGGGCGGTGTATCAGATCGACAAGACACTGCGCGAGCTCCAGGTCCGGCGCGTCGCGCGGTACGTCCTGGTCGCAGCCTTCGCGCTGAACCCGATGGTGGTCTATTACGGCGCGATTGGCACGAGCGAGGCACCGATGGCGTTCTTCATGATCCTTTGCGCCCGCCATCTCATGGCGTGGACGCGTCACGGCGCGATCGACCGCCTGGCGCTGGCCGGGCTTGCGCTGGCGGGGGCGTACATGACGCGCTACGAGGCGGCGCTGGCTGCCGCGGGGGCAATAGGGATCGTGGGACTACTCGTTCTCCTCCGGACTCCCGGGCAGCTACGCAGACGCTTTCAGATGGCAGCCGCTGATGCGCTCATCCTCGGTGCACCCTTCGTGCTTGTCTTCGTCGCCTGGGCGTTCGCCTCGTGGCTGATCGTGGGAGACGCGTTCGCCCAATTTACGTCTGCGTACGGCAACAGCTCTCAGATCGCGGTCTGGAAGAGCATCGGAGGTAATGAGTTCGGCTACGCGCTTGATCTCAAACTGTCGCTGACCGTCCAGCGCCTGTTCGCGCTACAAGCGGCGCTCCCGCTGGGGCTCGCGCTCGCCCTGGTGCTCAGCGTGAGCCGACGCGATCTTCGGTTGGTCGCCCTGCTTGCCGTCTTCGGTCCTGCCCTCGTGTTCATGGCGCTCGCCTACGTACTTAACGTCTTAGCGCCATGGCTCCGTTACCTGCTGCCCGCAGTTCCGCTCGGGATCCTCCTACTCGGACTCTGCCTCTCCGGCGCGGTCGCCGTCGCTCGGCCATCGTGGCCAACTCGTATGGTTGGCCGATGGGCAGGCCCGGCCATGACCCCGGTGCTGCTCCTCGGCGCTGCGATCACGATACCGATTGGGGGGATGGGCATTCTGAACAGGCAGATCGCCGTGGAAGAGTCACGGGATCTGGGGGGGATTATTGGTCCAAGGGCCGCGCGCGACGATCGACCGGGATGGTCTGTACGCTCATTCGCCGGCGAGCGCATCGTGGCGGCCAATCTAGACTCCCTGCAACTCCCTGACGGGTCGGTGGCGCTCGATGTGTTCCTCAACGGGTTCGCGATCGTCACGCAGTCGGACAGACCACGACAGTTTGTTATTACGCCGGATCGCGACTTCGAGGCGATTCTTGCCGATCCAGCCGCCTTCGGGGTTCAGTATCTGCTCGCGCCAGACAACGCCGGCCAAGGCGTCCTGGATGCAGTCAATCGGGCGTATCCCGGCCTTGTCCCGTCTGGGCCTTCGGCGGTCAGTTCAGGGCATCCCGTTGCGACGCTTGACCGCGTCTTTCCGGCGCTCGGAACGAGCGGGCGCTGGTGGCTGTTTAGAGTGAATCGCTGAGCTTCCCAGAGTCCGTCCAGAGCGGTCGGCATCGACCGAATCTGGTTGCCGGCCTCGGCCTGATCGTCGACCTCTCAAACATCAGCCCGCGCATCGGATGTCGACAGTGAGAACGCGACGGACCAAGATTGCCGGCATGAGAGCAACCGTTCATCAGCTCGTGCGAATCGCGCTCGTCGGACTCGTGGTCACGACAACCTGCTGTACGACAGCTGGAGCGCGGCGAGCTGCGCGCGAGAGAGTGCGAAGACGTCCTCGACGGGTCGCTTGATCGCGGTGCTGACTTCGGCGTTTGCCATGACGCGATCCTCCAATCTCTGGGCGGGGATGGGGCGCGCTCACGACCCTCGCTGTTATGCGCTCTTATTTGAGCGGCGTCGGCGGCTCGACGACAGGGTAGGCCACGTCCGGCACCTCGGCCAGCCGGGCGAGTCTTCGCCGTCGACGAGCGAGCGGAGGACCGCAAGTATGCGCCGGTTGCTCGTCGCAGCAGAAGGCGGTCGACCGCATCCCGATCGGACCATGCAATGCCGAGCCGATGGGAGCTCTGTCTTGCCTTATCGCTAATGTGCGTTGCCGCGTGGGCCGGCTATCCAACGCCGGGCCGCCCTAGTGCCCCCTTCCCAATGCCGGTCGCATGAGCGTGACGATGCTGAGCACGAGCGCGAGCGCGAGTCCGATGGCGCCGAGGACCATGAACGGAGACCACGGGGCAACAGGCTCGTCGCCCCGACTGACTGCCGCATTCGGCACCCCGCTGCTCGCGGGAGCGGCCGCAGAGCAACTGTTTGTGATCTTGTCGTTGATCAAGGTCACGTCGCCGTTCCGGGCTAGCGCTCGGCCGTTCACCGTCACGCCGCTGGCCATGGTGATGGATGTCAGGGCCATGATCGTCCCCACGAAGGTGGAGCCCGATCCGAGAGTCGCCGAGCTGGTGACCTGCCAGAAGACGTTGCAGGGGCTCGCGCCGTTGATGAGCTTCACCGAACTGGACGAGGCCGTGATGAGCGACGACGTGGCTTGGAAGACCCAGACCGAATTCGGGTCGTTCTGGCCATCGAGCGTCAGGGTGCCTGTCAGATCGAGAGCGACGCCTCCGGCCTTGTAGACGCCGGCGACGAGGGTCTTGCCGCCGAGGGTGCCCCCGGCCACGACTGTGACCGGTGTTCGTCCTGCGGCGTCGTTATACGCGGTGACCAGGTCGCTCTTCGCCTGCAGCGCGACGGCGTCGGCCATGTGGATCGTCCCGTTCACCGTTCCGGGTGGGAATCCCGTTACGGCGACGGCCGGGTGGATACCCACGTCTCCGGTGATCGTGGTCGGTCCGCTATTGGTCACCGCCGGCGTGCCCGCCAAGACTGCGAACGGCGCGGCCGTGCCAAGCCCGACTGGCGCTGGACCTTTGGCATCTACGATCGGTGCGGCGGCGAGCAGGCCGATCGCGAGAGTGACTGCGATGCCAGCCCAAAGCGGCAACCTGGCACCGTGAACCTGTCTCTTCATCTTGCCCTCTACTTCGAGATACAAAAGCCGAGACCGTGGTCCCTGCGAGCTATCTGGTGCGGGTGGGCACCACCAGATGAGTCACGGCCGGGGGGCCGTCTCGCGCTTCCGCTGCCCGAAGAGCGTGGACCCCTCATCTCGCGTTGTCAATGCGGGGATGCTCGGGATCACGCCAATTCGCAGACCGGCTAGATGGGGGCCTGTTCGACTGCCGCTCGTCAGGTGACTGTGGAATGGCCGGTAGCACAGCGCTTAGCGCGGTCAGCGTTACAGCCGATAACTATGCCGCTTTCGCTCGCGTCCCCACGCTCGTAGTTGAGATTCCCGCCCACATCGCGATCCGATCCTTCAGCCGCGTCGACCGCCCCTCTGTGAGGCTCAGAGCCCCAGGTACGCGCGTTGCACCTCGTCGCTGCGTTCGACCTCAGCGGCCGGTCCCTCTAGCACCGTCCGGCCCTCGCTGAGCACATAGGCGTAGTCGCTCACCGCCAGGGCGAGTCGAACGTTCTGCTCCACCAAGAGCATCGTCAGTCCGTCCGCGTGGAGCTTCTGGAGTCCCTCGAACAGCTTGATCGTGAGGAGCGGCGAGAGACCCAGCGAGAGCTCGTCGAGCATGAGCAGCTTGGGCTCGGCCATGATCCCCCGGGCGACCGCCACCATCTGCTGCTCGCCGCCGCTCAATGTCGCCGTCCGCTGGTCTCGGCGCTCCTTGAGCCGTGGGAAGAGCTCGAGCACGCGATCGAGGTTGTGAGCGAGCCGATCCCGGGCACGTTGGTTGACGGCGCCCAGCTCCAGGTTCTCGATGACAGTCATGTCGGTGAACAGCTGGCGGCCTTCCGGAACGAGCACTAGCCCCAGGTCCGGCTTGGCATGCGGCGGGAGGGCGCGGACGTCGCGTCCCTCGAACAGCACAGAGCCGCTCCAGGGGCGGACGAGGCCCATGATGGTCCGCAGCAGAGTCGTCTTGCCGGCCCCGTTGGATCCGATCAGCGTCGTGAGCCGGCCTGGCTGCAGCACCAGCGAGGCGCCCCACAGGATCTGAACCTCGCCGTAGCCGGAGGTCAGGTCACGAACCTCCAAGAGAGGCACCTCATCCGCCATCGGCTCGACCCGAGCGTGATCGGTCATGACTGCCGCTCCAGCCCCGCCGCCAGCTTGGGGTCGCCCAGGTAGGCCTCGATCACCGCCGGATCCTTGACCACTTCGGCCGGCGTCCCCTCGGCGATCTGCCGGCCGTAGTCCAGGACTACGACGCGGTCGGACACGTTCATCAGGGCCTGCATCACGTGCTCGATGATCACGATCGTGACGCCGCCGTCCCGGACGAGCCGGATGGTCTCGAGCATGGCGGTGATCTCGGCTGGATTGAGTCCCGCCAGCACCTCGTCGAGGAGCAGCAGGTCGGGATCGGCGGCGAGAGCTCGGGCGAGCTCGAGCCGCTTCTTCTGGGCCACGTTGAGCGTGGACGCCGGCTGGTCGGCGCGGCTCATCAGGCCGACCCGCTCCAGCACCTCGTCCGACCGCGCAATCGCGGCGTGCAGGCCGAGGTTCCTCCGACCGAAGCAGGCGCCGACCATCACGTTTTCGCGGACCGTGAGATCGTTGAGGGGGCGGACGATCTGATGGGTCCGAGCCATCCCCAGCCGAGCCATGTCGTAGGGCCGCAGCCCGGCGATGTCACGATCGCGAAAGACGATCCGGCCGGCATCCGGACGATGCACCGCGTTGAGGACATTGAAGAGCGTCGTCTTGCCCGCCCCGTTCGGACCGATGAGCCCCAGAATCTCGCCCTCGTCGACGGTGAACGTCACGTCCGCCAGGGCCTGCAGGCCCCCGAATCGCTTGCTGACCTCCTGGACGCTGAGCACGACCGTCATTCGAGGGTCCCCCGTAGCCGTGGCAGGCGGGCGCGGAGCCAGCCCACGACGCCGTTCGGAATGAAGAGGATGATCAGCAGCAGGACGAAGCCGGCGATCGTGAGCTGCAGCGACTTGAACGGATCGCTGGTCAGCAGGAAGCTGCGCAGTCGTTCGTAGCCGGCCCCACCGACCACCGGACCGAGAACCGTCCCGAAGCCGCCGAGCATAACCATCACGATGATCTCGATCGATGACTGCAGGCGGAAGGCGGCGCTCGGCTCGATGTTCCCGTTCTTGAAGAAGAAGAGGACACCGATCACGGCAGGCACGATCGCCGACAGGATTAGCGCGTACGTCTTGGCCGAGGGCGCTCGGACGCCCATCACCACCGCCGCGTCCTCGTCCTCCCGGATCGAGAGCAGCCCGAGCCCGAACTTGGAGCTCTTCACGGCGTAGCTCATCCCCACCGTCAGCACCGTCAGGGCCAGCAGCGCGAAGTAGGCGAGCCACAGCGCCTGCCCGGGGCCGCCGTAATCGCGGTAAATCGAGAAGTCGAGCGACATCCCGGTCGGGCCGCCGAACGGGCCGAAGTTGCTGACGAAGGCGCGCATCGCCTCATTGATCCCGAGCGTGGCCAGCGCGAAGTAGGCGCCGCGCAGCCGCAGGACCGATGCGCCGATCCCGAGGGCCAGCAGGCCCGCCGCCAGAGCGCCTGCCACCGCGGCCAGGGGCAACGGCCAGTGTAGGGCGCTCAGACAGTAGAAGCCGACGTAGCCCCCGATCCCGAAGAAGACGATATGCCCGAAGCTCACGTACCCGGTGTAGCCGAGCAGGATGTTGAGGCTCGAGGCGAGCGCCACATACATGAGCAGGACGAAGACGCCCTCGCGGAGCGAGGCCGATCCGGTGAGCGCCGGCAATGCGCCAAGCACGACGACCAGGACGATGGGGATCCACAGCCCCGGTCGCGCGAGCAGGCGCGTCACCTTCGTCCTCCGAAGAGACCATTCGGTCGCGCCAACAGGATCACGACGAACAGGCCGAACTCGATGACCGGGACCCACGAGGACGACATGAAGACCGGCACCAGCCCCTCGAGGCTTCCAAGCACGAGGCCGCCGACGAGCGCGCCGAGCGGGTTGCCAAGGCCGCCCAGCACGACGATGACGAAGCTCTTGAGCTGGTAGGCATCGCCTGAGAGGACGGTGAATGGGAAGAAGGTGGCGATTAGCCCACCCGCGACCGCGGCGAACATCGTGCCCAAGCCAAAGGAGAGCGCCAGGATCCGCCCCGAGGGGATGCCCATCAGCTCGGCCGCATCCCGGTTGTTGGCCACCGCGCGGATCGAGCGGCCGGTACCAGATCGATACAGGAAGAGGTACAGGCCCGCGCTGACCGCGATCGCCGCGACGGTCGCCACGATGCGGGTGTAGGGCAGGGTGATCGAGCCGGCGGTCACGCGGCCGAGGTCGAAGTTGACGCTGTAGGGGCTGGTGGTGAAGACCGTGGTCGCCGTACCGATGATCATCATGTTGACCGCGAACGTGGCGAGCAGCGACGCGAGCGGCGGGGCGTTGATCACCCGATGGACTGCGATGGCGTAGATGACGTAGCCCGCCAGCAGGCCGCCGACTGCGACGAACGGCAGGGCCAGATACGGGTTGAGGCCAACCCCACTGACCAGGTAGTAGAGCCCGAACATGGCCATGGCGATGATCGCGCCGTGGGCGAGGTTGATGATGCGCGCCACGCCCCAGATGAGCGTGAGGCCCATCGCGGCGACGCCGTAGACGAATCCGATCAGCAACCCGTCGACGAGCGAGGCAAGAAGCTGGTCAAGCATCGGCGCCGCCGTCGACGGGTTGCTGTTGGGCGGTCACGACCGTTAGTGGATCGGGTACACCGCGTCGGCCGTCTTGGTCTCCTCAGGCCAGACGACCCGCTTGCTGAGCTTGCCCGACGAGTCCTGCCACTGGATGTAGACCATCGCGTGCGCCACCTGCAGGCCGTGAGCCTCGGCGCTCGTGTCGAACTTGGTCAGGCCGAAGAAGGTCATCAAGTTGAGGCCGTCCATGGCCGCATTGACCTTGTCGGGGTCCGCGGAGCCGGCCGCCTGGATGGCGGCCTGCAGGATCAAGCCGGCCGCGTAGCCGCCCGCGCTGTGGTACGAGGGATCCTCGCCGTAGGCGGCCGCGTAGCTCGACACGAAGTCGTCGACCGTCGGCCCTAGCCACGTCGCGCCGGCGCGTCCGGCCGCCTCCTCAGAGAACTTGACGGTCGGCTCCCACTGGCTCGGCCCGACCACACCGGTCGCCGCAGCGCCGATGTCGGCGAACTTCGGCTCCGGCGGCGCAACGAGCAGGGCGATCATCTTAGCCTTGACGCCCTTCTCGTAGAGCTGCTTTGCGAAGGTGCTCGTATCGGCGAAGTGGCCGCCGCCCATGACGGCGTCCGGTGACGCGGCGATGACCTTGTTGATGGAGGCCGCGAAGTCGGTCGCGCCCGAATCGTAGCCCTCGTTGACGACGATCTCGTAGCCCTGCTGCGCGGCGTACTCGTTGAGAGCGGCAGCGACGTCGCTGGAGAACTTGTCGTTCTCGTGGACGATCGCAATCTTCTTGGCGCTGCCGTCGAGCTTCTTCAGCAGGTCCGCCGCCCCGGTCAGGTATCGGCTGGCGGGCGTGTAGGTCTGATAGACGTGCGTGAAGCCCTTCTGGTAGGTGCCATCCGATGCCGCGCCGGTGGTGATCATGACCTTGCCGTACTGCTCGGCGATGACGGCCGCCGTGTCGGCCAGGCCACTCGAGTAGGGGCTGATCAGGAAATCGGCCTTGTCGTCGTTGATCAGCTTGGTGTAAAGCTCCTGGATGCGATCGTTGTTGCTCTCGTCGTCGTAGGTCTTTGCCTCGAAGTTGACTGTGGTGCCATCGGACAGCTTGATCCCGCCGGCCTTGTTCACGCCGTCCATCCAGAGCTGCAGGCCATCCTGCTGGCGGGTCGACTCAACGTTCAGCTTGCCGGTCTGTGAGGTCGTGAAGCCGATGACCAGGGTCTTCGCTTCGCCGCCCGCCGACGCTGCCGGCTGCGATGCGCCGGCTTGGCTACCGGCTGGCGGGGAGCCCGCCGCCTGGCAGGCCACCAGAACCACCCCGGCGAATGCGCTTCCGACGGCTCGCATCCGATGACCGATCGCGCGCATGTTCACCCTCCTCCCGAACTCCCTCAAAGTCAGGTTAGTATGCATCGCGAACGACAGTTCGCGTCGTCGCCCGAGACGGAGCTGCACGATCCGGCCGAGCTCGGTCCCCGAGGCCGTATGCGCTTAGGGCAACGAGTCCCTTGGATGCGTGAGCCGCCCCAATCGCCTGCCGAAGCCCTCGTCAACCGAGCCTGGTTAGCGGCCGTAGGGCAACTCGACGTCGTCCAGGCTCGTCACTGGAGCTCTGCAGAGCGAGCAATGGCTATCGAGTTGACTCCGAAGGGCACGCGCGGGACGGAGTTCCCCAAGGCGGCGCGCCGGATCGTCGGGGCGATGAGGGGCCTCAGCGCCGCCGCTTACCGTCTGTTCGGCAGCCGGCTGCAGATGCAGGGGGTGCCTTCCTCCTGCTGGAAACGGTCGGTGCCAGGACCGGCAAGCGTCGGAGGGCGCTCCTCCCGCGGTTCCAGGACACCCGGCCGGGGACCTGGCTGGTGACCGCGACAGCCCTGGGCTCGGCTAGCCACCCCGGTTGGTATTTCAACCTCGCCAACGACCCTGACCATGTCTGGGTCGAGGTCGACCGCCGCCGCCTGAAGGTGCGCGCCGAATCCCTCACCGGCGTCGAGCGAGACGAGGCATGGCGGCGGATCGTCGCGGCCGCGCCTCGCTTCGGAGCCTACGTGCAGAAGACGGACCGGGTCATCCCCGTCGTGCGACTCACTCCGACGGAATGAGGCCTCGTGGACCTTCGGGCCAGGACGTGCGATCACCTGCCGCGTGCCGCCCGAGGTTCGCACACCGGATGGAATGGTGGACCGCAACATCCGATAACTCCTAATCGCCGCGCAGCTGTCGCCCGAAGAGCGAGAGGAGTTCGCACGACTGTTCCGTCAGCGTGTCGACGCCACCCCCGCGGTGCTCGGCCACCGGGTGGCGGCACCCTCCAGGGTCGGCACCTTCCTGCGCAGCTTCGGTTGCGGCCACGCCCGTCAGCTGGACGCGGTCGGGCGCGGCCCTGCGGGGCGGCGGATCGCAGTTGGCCTTTGCTCGGCGCTGGTCATCGTCGTTACCGCTGTTCTCGCGTTCTTCTTGGGCGCTACGCACGCGATGGATGGCTTGTCGATCAAGCGAGTGACGGCGACCGAGATCGCGAACGCCATGCAGGATGACCGCTTCTTTACCGACTACGGCCAGAGCACCCTGCTGGTGGACGGCACGTCTCGTCGCTGAGCATGCGAGGAAGCGACGTGATAGCCGAGTTCATGACGGACTCGTCGTTTCAGGCTCTGTGTGATCTTGGGTCTCATTCCTCCTCCAGCTCGCATGCTGGTGACCGGATTACCGTGATTGCGGAGGGGGCCGGCGCGGAACGTCAGCCATCAGCAGCCTTTCTCCACGACTGCGTCGTCCCTTAGGCTGAATCTCTGGGGATGGGCCTAGGCGCTTGGCCGCGCATCGACAAGCGGAGCTTGATGGATGAACCATTGTGCCCATCCGCTCTCTTGAGCCCTTGCCAACATGCTCAACGGTTGAGCGATTTCGCCGCCTGTTTGCCTGTCGGGGCGCCGATGATCACCACGCTGCTTTCGACCGGTAGGCGCGCCTCAGATTGTTGGAACTGCTGTACCGCAAGAGGGCTTGACACCTCGTGCCCGACGGGTGCATTGTGCGGTCGGAGACACTACCTCAGTATGGGAGGTACTCGAAGACAGCCGTGAGCCCTCTTCGTCGCAGCCAGCTCCTCAAGGGAACGACCGAGCTCCTGATCCTTTCGGTGCTCGAGGACGAGCCGCGCCACGGCTACGAGATCGTTCAGCTGATCCGCGACCGAGGCACCGGTCTGGCGCTCAGCGAGGGGGCGCTCTATCCGGCGCTCCATCGGCTCGAGGCGCAGGGTGCCCTGGCCGGCTCATGGCAGGCGGGCCGCGGCGGACCGCGGCGGCGTTACTACTCGCTTACCGAAGACGGACGTGGCCTGCTCGCCGACGCCCGCCACGAGTGGGATCAGTTTGTCGCCGAGGTGGGAGCAGTCGCCGGTGGGTCGCCGGTGAAGCTGACGGAGGCGCGGGGTGCCTGACCCGACGCTGGTTGACAGCTATCTCGACCGCCTGGCCTCGGCATTGCCGCTACCGGAGAGCGAGCGTGCTGCTGCGGTGGAGGAGATCGCGGCATATCTGGCCGATGCGACCGCAGCTCTCGTCGAGGGCGGCGTGCCGCAGGAGGCGGCCCAGCGCCAAGCCCTCCAGCGCCTCGGCCCGCCTGAGCGCCTGGCCGGCGACCTGGCGGCTGCCCATCGCCAGCCACGGCACCTGCTCCAGGCCGCCGGTACCGCGATGGCGGTCACGCTCGGCACTGCGTTCCGCAGCTTCGTCGTCGCCTGGGCACTGATCCTTCTCGGTGCACTGATCTTCAGCCTCGCCCTGGCCGCCGTTCGTAAGGTGGTCGGCCCGCAGCTGCTCGCGACGGACTGGTCGCCGCTACTCGACGGACTGCTGCCGGCGGTCGTCGCGGCAATCACGGCTTATGCCATCGGCCGCGCCGTCGTGCGGCCGGTGTCCCTTGCGGCGCGCCAACCTCCCGAGGAGGTCCGTCCCGTCGCCCTGGTCGTGGGTGGCGCCCTGATGACGCTGATCGGTCTGACCGCGATCGAGGCGCGATGGACACCACCCACCGCTCTGCTGATGGCCAGTCTGCCCGCGTGGTTCGCACTCGGTATCCTGCGCCCGGATCTCGTGCCCCGCTGGTTCCCTGGCACACGAATGACCGCGATCGCCGTGTTGGGACTCCTTGTCATCGGGCTGGGCATGACGCTCGCGCTCGGAGCTACGGTATCTACATCCGGAGGCGGCGTGGAGTCCGTCGCCTACGATCCGGAGCAGGCGTACGCGCACATCGGCCCGTTCGTGAGCTTGGAGCACCCGCCCATCGCCATGGACGGCGACCTGTCGTCCGCTGGGCCATTCGAGGGTCCCGGCCCGGTCAGCTTCGCGACCAGCGGCACGATCAGCGCGTCAACCGCCCTCGATGGCTGGAGCGACCTCCGCCTCGAAGTCTGGCAGGGACCCGCCGGCGAGTTGAACGGCCCCGAGCCGAACCGCCCGATGATCGATCAGACAGCCACCCAGCCGCTGGCGACTGCGCCGCTGGTCGTCGATGGACGTCACGTCAGTGCTGAGGTCACCGTGAGGCCGTTGATCGACCGGACGGTCTACTCCCTGGCCCTCACCGGGCGCGACGCGAACGGCAAGCGATGGCAGCTGGCTTGGCCATCGACCGAAATCTGGCGGTGGCGCGGCACGCCGCTCCAGCTCGTTTTGGCCGCGCTACGTTGAGCGCCGGGGACGGGCTGGCCACTCTAACGGCTCGCGCTCCGAGGATCGCGTCGGTTTGCCGGGCCGGCAGTATCTGACGCCCAGACGCCGCGGCATACCCTTCGAGCTCAGCTGGCGCTCGAGGCGCTCAACCGAAAGGCCATACACCGCGGTGGTCGCCGGCGATTTGTTCTCGGCGCCCAGGCCGGCGTCAGCGACAGATCGCCGGCGATGGGTTGGGCGCGCGTTGCAGCGATGCGCGGCGGCGAGTGGGTCACGGGCTGCCCCCGGAGACCTCCTGACGAGCGGGGAGAAAGTTCGTCAGTTATGCGGTCACGGAGCGCTGTACTAAGGCTCGTACTCGGGTGATCGCGCAGATACGCGGTCAGTTTGAGCACGAAGCGGTCGGTGGTGGGCGGCGCTGGACTCGAACCAGCGGCCTCTTGCATGTCAAGCATTTCCGCCCGAGCGCTGTGCTGCGAGCCTGGGAAGCCGAGCGAAACTGCCTCAGTTATACGGTCACGGAAATGGCCCGCCGCGCTTCCCTCGCTGGATGATCGTGCCCGGCGGCGAAGCAGGTCAGGTGAGTAAAGCCCTCGATCGCCACCGTGTCGGCGTCGCGGACCAGGTCGGGGATGGCATCCAGAATCGATGTCACCCTGCCAGCCATGCGCACATCCGGTGTTAGCGAGCGATGACGACGTGGCCCGCCGGAGGACGACCGCCGGGGACCTCGACTTCCGCCATCGGACCGGCACCGGCCATCTGGGTCAGGCTTACCGGAAGATCTCGTCGTGTTCGCGAACGTGATCTTCGACCTCGATCGCCACGTCATCGCCGGCCCCGGCCCGATCGACACGCTGATGCTCGATTTCCATCGTCTGAACGGTCTGCACCAGGTCGGTCGTGTGGCCACGAATGTGGATTCGCTCGCCGACCGAGAGCGGCGCGTTGAGGCTTATGGCCGCAACGGACACGTGGCTGAAATAGTGGCTCACCGTCCCGATGGCATCATTCGGGTCGTGTGACTCGGACATCGGTCCGCCTCCGCTGTTCGTGACGTCGGAGCGAGGATACTCGGCCCGCTCGGCGGCTCAGTACGCGCAGCCAGCAGCTCATCCGCGTTGGGCGGCCAAGGCAGGAGCCTCCGCCTCCCTGCCGTTCGGGCTCAGACCTCCTCGCCCTGGGATAGCGGATTAGGCGCTCCTCGGCGTTGTCCCGTTCGTCCCGTAGTCTGCTGTGCTCGTTGAGCCACTGGCGATCGAGGGGACGCTCGCCCTCCGCCTCCCGCGCCGAGTCCCGCGCCGAGTCCCGCGCCTGCCGCGTTACCACGGACGGGTTGGGTGCTAGATCGAGCGTCGAGTCGAGTGTTCCGTCCGGAATCACCTCCGGTGGCCGATCGGGTCGCTTCTCCGGCGCCCGGCCAAGGGTCACGCTAAGCCGCAACTGCGAGAGGGTCTACGGGTTCTCCACCGAATCGCCAGATGGGTGGTGAGGTTGTCGCCCGAGTGTCCACAAGGCATCCGGTTCCCCGGTGGGCGGCGGAGCCAACCAGTGCGATGCCGGGAACCAGCAACTCATGCGGTCCGTTTGAGCCTGAATTGGGTGGTTGGGCGACACGGCCATGCCGTACGATCGGCCAGTCGGGATCGGCCGGGGGCTTCGCCAAGGTGCCCATGCACACGACCGCCGCGCGAGCGCGGGTCGACCTCGCGCGGGCCGAGCACCACGCCCATCGGGCGCCAGCCATGCGCTACTGCAGCCTTCGCTTCGACCCATGCATTTGTTGAGCCCGCTCAGTGCTGCGATCGGCGGACATGGTAAGGCCCGCCGCAGGCGCTCGGCGCCGCGTTCGATCACCTGCTCCGCGGTGAGGGAGGGTCGCTTGTTGCACGCCCGAGAGGGCGGCGGTGGGTCGCGTAGGAAGCCGAGTGGGCATCCCCTGTCTCGTCCCGCCGACGCGGCTCAGACGAGGTGTATAACGGCGAGGGTGGTGAGCGCGAAGCTTCCCCGTCCCGTCCCCGAAGAGATTGGAGTATCGAGTCATGGCAAAGGCCGACGTCAGCACCACGATCAAGCGACCCGTCGAGGACGTGTTCGCAGTGCTGAGCAACCCCGAAAACAGCCCGAAGTGGTCGTCGGCCTCGCTAGAGGCCAAGATCACGTCGACGGGGCCCATCGGCGTGGGCTCGACGGCGCGCACCGTCAGCAAGTTTCTCGGCAAGCGCCTCGAAAGTGAAATGGAGCTGACCGAGTACGAGCCGAACCGGAAATTCGCGGGGCAGAGCAAGTCGGGACCGTTCCCGTTCCAAATTTCGATGACCTTCGAGGGCACCGAAGGCGGCACACGCGTCAACGCCAACATGGAGGCGGAGCCAAGCGGCTTCTTCAAGTTGGCCGAGCCGCTCATCGTGAGGACGGCCAAGCGGCAATTGCAGAGCGATCTCGACAACCTGAAGGACCTGATGGAAGCCAACGCGCTGTGAGCGGGTGATGGTAGGAAGCTGGGATGGGCGAGCCCGCTCAGTGGCGCGGCCGCGGCGTGCCGGCGATTCTTCCGGGCCGGGCTTGCCTGCCACGGTACCGATCGCCTCGGGGGTGGGCCGCTCAATTGCAAGGTAGCCGGCAAGGTGAGCCTGAGCCTCCCCATTTCCGTGTCAGGCTCGGGATCGCCGGAAGACTACCACGTCAGAAATGTACCGTGCCGTCCTGATCGATCGCGGCAACGACCTCATCGAGGGAGGTGGCGGTGGTGATGGACGCTGCCGACGGGTGGTGA
>JALYTG010000260.1 GCA_030854405.1 Chloroflexota bacterium
CTCGTATCGGTGTCCCCCGTGCGAGTAGCGGCGCCGCTTGCCCTCGCGGGTGACCACCGCATGGGTGCTCTCGTCGAGGCGCAGTAGCTGCGAGAGGGTCAGATCGAGGCCGGTGGCGATCTTCGCCCCCACAGAGAGCGTCGGGCTGGTCTCCCCACGCTCGACCTGGGACAGCATCGGGGCGCTGACCCCGCTTCGCTCCGCGAGGTCGCGCAGCGAGAGCCCCATCGCCTCGCGGAGGGCCCTAACGCGCGGTCCTGTCGCCGGGATCTCCTCGCTGACCGCGGCCGGCGGCTCGGGGTTTGCGGTCGCGGCGGCGCTCACGGAGCGTACGTTATCACGTACGGACGTATGTAGCTGAACGCGGCCTAACGCGACTGGCCGGTCGGCCTGATCAGGACCTCGCTGATGTTCACGCGCTGTGGCTGGCTGACGACATAGTGGATCGTCGCCGCGATGTCTTCCGCTTTCAGCACCTCGCCGGTCTGCTCGCGCATCTTCTCGATCGCCTGCACGACGACCGGATTTTTGTTGTGGCCCTGCAGCTCGGTCTCGACGAATCCCGGCTCGACCACGGTGACCCGGATCCCCGAGTGCACCGCCTCCTGGCGCAGCGCCTCCGAGAAGCCGACTACCCCGAACTTGGTCAGGTTGTAGACCCCCGCCCCCAACGCCGCCTGGCGCCCAGCTACCGATGAGATGTTGACGATGTCCCCTCCCCCGCCATCGCGGATCAGCGGCATCGCGGCCTGTGTGCAATAGAGCAGCCCGAGCACGTTGACGTTGATCATCTGCCGCCACTCCTCGGTGTCGGCCCCCTCGACCGGCCCCAGCAACATCACGCCGGCGTTGTTGACGAGGATGTCGAGCCCGCCCATCTGCTCGGCGGCATCTTCGATGAACGACCGCGCAGCGGCCTCGTCGCCAACGTCGACCTCGAAGGAGTGCGCTGTTCCGCCCTCGGCGCCGATGCGCTTGGCGAGATCGTCGAGGCGATCCTTGCGCCTCGCCCCCAGCGCCACCGTCGCGCCGGCGTCGGCAAACGCCAGCGCCGTCGCCTCGCCGATGCCCGAGGAGGCTCCGGTGACAATCGCCCTGCGTCCCTTCAGCGTCGCGCTCATGGACCGAAATCTATTGGAGGGATCCGTCCGACGGCCTTGAAACCGTTACTTTGTGAAGGGGTACTTACGCAAGCTTCACCGATTCCTTGTAAGAATGACGCAGAGTTTCCGACAAAAGTGGGTATGTCCGAGTCTTCTTTCTGCTTAGGTGCCGCGCTTGATGTCGTCCAACCATCACACGCTACCCGTCCCACGTCGTCTCGCGACCCTGATCCTGGTCGCCCTGGCCGGCACCTCGCTGCTGCTAACCGTGGCCGCGCTGCGACCCGCTCCCGGGTTCGCGCGTGGGGGCGGCTGCAGCGGAGCCGGCGGGATCCCCGCCGGGCACTCGCTCGGTGAGCTGCGCAGCGCGACGCTCTGCCTGATCAACAAGATCCGCCATCACCACGGGCTCGGCTCGCTGCACTCCCAGAAGAGTCTGCGCAAGGCCGCCCAAGGGCACAGCAGCGACATGGTCCAACGCGATTACTTCTCCCACGACAGCCCCGGTGGCGGCTCGATCCAGACTCGGATCGGGGGCAGCGGATATTTCGCCGGCGCGCGTAGCTACCAGTACGGCGAAGTGATCGGCGGCGGCACCAAGAACAGCGGCGCGCCGAAGGCAGTCTCGATCGCGTGGATGCAGAGCCCGCCCCACCGAGCGGCGATCCTCGATGGCGGCTTCCATGACCTCGGGGTCGGCGTCGCGCACGGCTTCCCCGGCACGGGCAACCACGGCGCCACCTTCACGATCGACTTCGGCTCGCGGAATTGATGTTTGCCGCAGCGTTGCGCCGCGGCACCGGCATGTCAGGTGCCGAAGGCGCCGCAATTAGTTGCCCGGGCCGTTAAGGCCCCGGAGTCGGCTCCGACGCCGCGTCGGCGGTCGCAGCCTCCGCCTCGCGGGTCGCGGCGCCTTCGAGCGCGTTGCCGAGCGCCCGCACATAGGCGCGGGCAGATGCCTCGAGTATGTCCGTCGCCACACCCTGGCCGGTCGCCAGGCGACCGGCCGCGTGCAGCATCACAGTGACTGCGCCGAGCGCATCCTCGCCGCCGGTCACCGCCTCGACGTGGTACTGCCGAAGCTCCGCCTCCGCTCCAGCGGCCTCTTGGATCGCGCGGAAGATCGCGTCCACCGGCCCGTCGCCGGATGAGCGCGCCACCGATTCCTCGCCACTCGGCAGGGTCACCGCGACCTCGGCAACGGGTGCGTGGCGGGTGCCGGCCTCGACCTCGAACCAGGCGAGGGCGTAGGACTCGGTTCGTTCGCGCATCTCGTCGGAGACGATCGCCTCCAGGTCGAGCGCCGTGATCTGCTTCTTCTTGTCGGCGATCTCCTTGAAGCGCGCGAAGGCGTGGTTGAGCGCGTTTCCCTCGACCTTGAAGCCGAGCTGCTCGAGCGCGTCGCGCAGCGCGTGCCGACCGGAGTGCTTGCCGAGCACGATCGAGTTCGAATCGAGGCCGACCTCGGTCGCGTCCATGATCTCGTAGGTCGTGCGTTCCTTCAGCACCCCGTCCTGGTGGATCCCGGACTCGTGCGCAAAGGCGTTGCGGCCAACCACCGCCTTGTTCGGCTGAACCACGTAGCCGGTCAGGCGCGAGACCATGCGGCTGGTGCGGGCCAGCTCGCGGCTGTCGATGCCGGTGTCGAGCCCGTGCACGTCGTTGCGCGTCCGAAGCAGCATCACGATCTCCTCCAGCGAGCAGTTGCCCGCTCGCTCGCCGATCCCGTTGACCGCGCACTCGACCTGGCGCGCACCGGCGAGAACGCCGGCATATGAGTTCGCAACCGCGAGGCCGAGGTCGTCATGGCAGTGGACGGAGGTGCGAACGTCGCGCAGCGCCGGGACCAGCTCATATAGGCGCCGGAAGTACTCGGCGTACTCGTCCGGCGTCGTGTAGCCGACCGTGTCGGGAATGTTGATCACCGTCGCACCCTCCTCGACAGCGATCGCACAAACCTCGGCCGTGAACTCGACGTCGGCGCGGGTCGCGTCCATGGGCGAGAATTCGATGGCCTCGCAGTAGGAGCGCGCGAGCGCCACCGCCGCCTTGGCCTGACCCTTGACGTCGTCACGGGTGGTCTGAAGCTGGTGCTCGATGTGGATGTCGGAGGTCGAGATGAAGGTGTGGATCGAGGGGCGCGCGGCGTCCTTGACCGCCCCCCAGGCGGCGTCGATGTCCGCCTTATGGGTGCGTGCAAGGCCGCA
>JALYTG010000261.1 GCA_030854405.1 Chloroflexota bacterium
ATTTCAGCCTGACCACCCGTTGGGCGGTAGCCCGTCCTTTTATGAGTTCACCTGCACGGCGTCAGAGGTCGAGGTTGACGAGGGCACCGGCGAGATCCTGCTTGTCAAGCACGTCACCGTGGCCGATGTCGGTAAAGCGCTCAATCCACAGCATGTCGAGATGCAGGACGAGGGCGCCGCCGTCATGGGCCTCGGGCACACGTTGATGGAGCACATGCTTCATGACGATTCCGGCCGGATCCGGAACCTCGGGGCGTTGGACTACCGGATCCCGACCACCAAGGACCTTCCACTGGAGATGCACTCCCTGATCGTCGAGAACGCCGATGGGCCAGGACCGTATGGCTCGAAAGGAGCTGGCGAGGGAGGCTTGATGGCGACGGCCCCGGCGGTCGCGTCCGCCGTGGCCGAGGCGGCAGGCGTCGTCATCCGCGACCTGCCGCTGACGCCGGAGCGCGTGTGGCAGGCGATTCAGGAAAAGGGCGACGCGTGAGGTACGTCTATGCACTGGACAGCAAGCACACCCTGCCGCAGGCCGAGCTGGTGGCGCTGATCGGCGGCAAGGCCGCCAACCTCGCCTTGATGACGACCGAGCTAGGTTTGCCCGTGCCTCCCGGGTTCGCGATCACGACGGAGGCCTGCCGCGCCTATCTCGCCGGCGGCTGGCCGGCGGGCCTCGACGACGAGCTAACCGCAGCCATGCGGAGGCTCGAGGATGCAGTCGGCCGCCGGTTCGGCGATCCGCAAAAGCCAATGTTGGTGAGCGTTCGTTCAGGTGCGCCGGTGTCGATGCCGGGAATGATGGACACCATTCTCAACCTCGGTCTCAACACTTCGACGACTCGCGGGCTTGCCGCTGTATCCCGGGACGCGTGGTTTGCCGCCGACTGCCAGCGCCGGCTCGAGGAGATGTTCACGCAGATCGTCGGCGCCGCGGTTCCCAATGACCCATGGCAGCAGCTCCACGCTGCTGTCGAAGCTGTATTCCGGTCGTGGAACAGTGACCGCGCCCGCGCCTACCGGGCTCACGAGGGAATCGCCGGCGACCTCGGCACTGCCGTGACCGTGCAGGTGATGGTGTTCGGAAACTTGGATGACGAGTCCGCCTCCGGAGTGCTGTTCACTCGCAATCCCTCCACTGGCGAGCCGGTCCTCTACGGAGATGTCCTGTTCGCGTCCCAGGGCGAAGACGTGGTCGCGGGCACCCACCAGACGCAAACCCTTCAAGTTCTCGATTCGAGGTTGCCGGCGGTCAGCGTCGAGCTGCGGCAGTTTGCGGATTCTCTCGAACGGCATTTCGCGGATTTATGCGACATCGAGTTCACCATCGAGCAACGCAAGCTCTGGCTTCTTCAGGTGCGCGTTGGCAAACGCAGCCCTCGGGCGGCTCTCCGAATCGCGTTTGACATGGCCGAGGATCCAGAGTTCCCGCTGTCCCGAGCCCAGGCTGTAGAACGCGTTGCAGGGTATCTCGCGCATCCCCCGATGATCTCTACCGGCCGCAACAGCGAGACGCCCGCGCTGGCCACCGGGCTGCCTGCGTCGCCCGGCATCGCGACCGGGGAGATCGCGACCACACCTTCTGCCGCCGTGGCCGCGGCGGCGGCAGGACGAGCTGTCATCCTCGTGCGTTCGGAGACCTCACCCGATGACGTCCAGGGGATGGCAAAGTCGGCCGGGGTACTCACGAGTCGAGGCGGCCTCGCGAGCCACGCCGCTGTCGTGGCACGCGGGTGGGGCATCCCCGCGGTCGTCGGCGCTGAGGCGGTGAAGGTGGGCGATCAGCAGGTCGAGATTGCAGGCCATGTCCTGAACGCGGGCGACACGATCACGATCGACGGCGGCACCGGCGAGATCTTCGCCGGCGTGGTTCCGGGGAGCATGGTTGTCGTTCCCGAGGCGGCAAAGATGCAGGCGTGGGCAAAAGAGCTGGGCATCGCCATCGGAGATGCCTCCCCTCCCGCGCCAGGGGCGTTCCCTCCCCCACTAGGGGGAGGGCCGGGGTGGGGGGAGTTGCAGATTGCGGTCATCTCGGACGGCATCGTCCGAGCTTTGCTGATCAAGGGCTCGGCGACGCCTGACGCCCTGGCCGCCGAGTCACTGCTTTCGGCTGGCCAGGTGCGTTCTGCGCTTGACGCTCTCGTGGGCGAGGGTCTGGCCCAGCGTCACGCCGACGCTGTCCGCCTGACGCAGAACGGCAAGACGAAAGGCCACGCTCTGATCGCTGCCGATCAGCTGCGGTGGGGCACCGAACGCGCCCAGACAGCGCTCGATTCCTTCCACCTGCTGAACCTGCGCGTGAAGGAGGCGGTGACCGCTTGGCAGCTCCGCGCGGTTGGCGGCGCGCAGGCCCTCAATGACCACACCGATCCTGTCTACGACGCTGAGGTGCTCGACCGGCTCGCGGGCATCTTCCACGACACCGGTCAGTGGTTGGAATCCTTGAGCGGGGCGCCTCCCGAGCTCAGCCGGTACCTCTCACGGCTGGAGCGCGCGCTCGCGCTAGCCCGCAAAGACGATCAGCGCTTCGTCGCCTCGCCCCGCGTTGACAGCTATCACGGAGTCTGGTTCGAGCTCCATGAAGAGCTCATCCTCCTCGCGGGGCGCAGCCGGGCCGAGGAGGCCGCCGCCGGTCGCGCCTGAGCTCAAATGCTCGTGGCAGGTTTCGCGGTGAGCTTGTCGAAGAGGGACGCTGCGTTCTTGGTCTGGATGTGATCCATCATGTAACCCTGGCCGATGTCCACCGGATAACGGCCGGCGAAGTTCACCCGCGCGATGGTTTCCTCGCGCGACCATCCCTTGGCAACGGCGGCGGCCACCGCGCTCACCCAGTCGAGCAGCACTGAGCGCTGCGTCGCGACGTAGTCGGTGGTGGTCACCGGTCCGTGTCCCGGAAGCAGGTGATCCACGTCGAGCGCCCGAACACGTTCGAGCGCATCGAGCCACATCGGCACGTCCGACTCCATGAGCCACGTCTGGCAATCGTGAAAGATCGTGTCCCCCGTGAAAGCGACCCGCTCCTCGGGCACGTGCACGGCGATCTGGCCGCGCGTGTGACCCGGCGTGTGAATGAGGTGAAAGGTGTGTCCACCCACTCGCAGCGTCACATCACCTGTGAAAACAATCGTCCCCTTGTTCGGATCTTTGAAGTACGTCTCCCGGTCGGGGAGGATGGCGGCTCCCTCAGGGTCGTCCATCGGGATCGCTTCCGCCGCATAGGCATACGGATCGATGTTCGGCAACACCTTCATGAAGAGGTCATCGACGCCCTGGTGATGGACGACGGTGCCGGCGCCCTTGAAGAAGTA
>JALYTG010000262.1 GCA_030854405.1 Chloroflexota bacterium
AGGTACGCCGAGCTTACCTTGGGCTGTGACCGATGGTTGCGATCGCGCGCACTTTTCAATGAGCTCGTCCACAGCATGTCAATTGGTCGGGCCAGTGTGAGGAAAGGACCTTACATGTGTTCGGAGAGTCGCTCGCGTCTCTGTGCGCCCACTTCTCGGCGGACCAAGTCCAGTTGCTCCATCGCGACTGCACGATGCCGGCCAGCTGCCGCGTCTTCGAGCAAATGGTGATCGTCTCTATCGATCCAAGTGGCCAATCGTTGGCCGAGCTCGCGGACAATGGCGTTACCCTCGGCGACTCGGCCTTGCGGAAGCATGGTGCGCAGCCTTGCCCAATCGAAGGCGAATCCCTCAACCCTCTTGAACCACCCCGGGCCACGCCATCGCTGGCGGTCGAGCCACAGCCGGACGGGCCACAGGTGCTCAACGCGTTTCATGTCGTCGTTAGCTGCTCGCAAGTGCGTCCACTTCCACAGGTCCCAGACATCCTTCGGGTTCCGGTTCTCGTACCGGCGGTGGACGGACACAAGCTTCTCGGCGATCATCTCGACCGTCTCCAACCTCCGAATCGGCGAAGGAGTGAAGCCAAGCTGTCCGAAGTACGACTGCTGAAGTGGGCGCTGCGAGATCGTCCCAAGTAGCGGCTGGCGTTCCTCGCCACCTGTGATGTCAAGGTCAAAACGACCGGGTCCTCGCTCCGATTGGAATTCGCAGATCGCCTGAACGGTGCCCAGCCCCGATTGCTCGAAGTCGAACTCGAGCACGCGAACACCGTCCCGTGCGGCAGCGTCCTCATCGATCAGGATTCCAATTAGTTCGGCCTGCATGCCGTCGTTGTTATCGACAAGCGTGACGAAGTCCATGTCCTCAGAGAACCTTCCAACAGATCCGAAGACCAGCTTCCTCAACGCAGTTCCTCCCTTGAGGGCGACTGAATCGCGCAGCTTCTCGTGCGCAAAGACGCGTTCCAACAATATGGTCAGCACTACCTCCTGACGGGCGACAGCCAAATCGACCCGGTTCTCGCCTGCGTAGCGCCTGATTGCCGCTTCCGTGATCAACGAATCCCGGCCTCAACGTTAAGCAGGACCTCTGGCACATTCACCAGGAGGCCCCAATTGGAGTCCCAACGGCCTTCGCGACCTCGCGGGCTGTCCAAAACAGCGCGATGTGATGATGGCCAACCGGAGCGCAACAAAGAAGCAGCAGGCTCAGACCAGGTCCATCCGGCACGTTCACATAGGAAACCCAGCCGCTTCTGCAGTCTCACACTCCGTCGATGTGCGCAGAGTTCGGCGACGGCGACGGGGTCTACTTTCGGATCCTTAGCCGCGCGCGCCAAGAGCCGAAGGAGCTCCGAGTAGCCTCCTATGAGGTCGACCTTGGCGACTGCATCGACCACGGTCCGCTTTCGATCTGAGAACGGGAGGACGACGTCGCGCCAGCGGGTGGCGGCAACGCCTTCGTCAAAGGTCAAAGCATTGACTATTACAGAGCGGATGTGGGTGCCTTCGGCCTGGACAGGGCGGATCCGGTCCCCGCGCGGGACGCCAATGGTGACCACTCCGTAGGTTTCAGGGTGCCAACCGTAGTGGCCGGCCGCGGTGTCGAAGCCGACGAAGAATCGGCCACCCCTCTTGGCGATGCCGGCAAGGACAACCGCGACATCCGGGGCGCTCTCGCCCATCCAAGCCAAGGGTTGGACGGCATAGAGGCCTCGACCGATCCGTTTCAGGAAACCCGCATCGCGCAGGCGACGAACCATTTGGGTCGCGGCTTGCGGGGATACCTCCGAACCGAGCCGCTCTCGGACCTCCTTGATTGATACGACCCTAGTTCCATCTGCCTCCCACCGTTCGAGAAGGGAGAGGGCCTTCGGCCCGAGCGCTCTTGGCATGTTCATATTATGGCACCTTAGCTACGATTTACATAGCTCTGGGGGTCTAACTTGAACAGTTCGACAGATCTGCGTCGCCGGCCAAATATCCCAGGAACCCCGCCTAGACATAGGTAGTGTGGCCGAGGATCCGGCGAAGGCGCTCCATTGATGTTCTTGAAGTTCAAGCGGGGGAAGGGGGCGAAGTTCCGCCGGGTGCCGGTCTCGCAGCGCCTGCGCAGGAAGGTCATCCGCTACATCAACAAGAGCCGGCCGGACAGTCCTTTACAGTTCACGCCGCCAGCAGGTCGCCCGCCGATTTGGGCTTCCAGCGTATCAACCGCCTTTCCGCCTGCGTGACCAACAGCTCCACGATCACGACCACCACGCTCAGCACAGCCAGGCCGGCCCAAACCCCGGTGGCGTCGAGATTGCCCTCCGACTGGGCGATGACATGCCCCAATCCACGCGAGGACCCGAGGTACTCGCCGACGACGGCCCCCACCATCGCAAAGCCCACCGAGGTGTGAAGGCTGGTGAGGATCCAGCTCAGCGCCGAGGGCAGGAGCACATGCCATGCCATCTGCCTCTCACCCGCGCCCAGCATCCGCGCGTTGTTGAAGACGTTGCGATCGACTTCCCTAACTCCCTGGAAGGCATTGAAGAAGACGATGAAGAAAACCAGCGAGAAGCCGAGCGCGATCTTTGAGTTGGCGTCCAGCCCGAAGATCAGAAAGAAGATCGGGGTGAACACAAGGCGTGGAAGCGCGTTGACGACCTGGATGTACGGATTCAGAACCCGGGCCCAGAAATCCGACCTGCCCAGAAGGAATCCCGCGAAGACCCCGCCTGCGGTGCCGAGGACGAAGCCCATCAGCGCCTCGTAGAGAGTGATGAAGACGTTGTTGACGATGATGCCGTCCCGCAGCCACTCGCTCACCCGAGCGTAGATCTTGGTGGGACGCGACCAGATGAAGGGGTCGACCAGGAAGTGCTCTTCGTCGGTGTGCTGCCGGCTCCCAAACTCCCAGAACCCGATCACCGCCACCAGGATCACGATCTGGAGCAGTAAGACCAGGTACCGCTGGCGGCGGGCGCGCGCGCGCCGTGCCGCCTCGGTGCTAGGAGCGCTGGCGGTCATAGCTCGCCATCACCTCGGATCGGAGATCGCTCCACACTCGCTCGTAGATGTCGTTGAAGCCGGGCGTGAAGCGGGCTTCGACAACGTTTCGTGGTCGTGCCAGGTCGACCGCGTAATCACCCTTCAGAGCTGCGTTCGGGCCGGCGGTGAACAACACCACCCGATCGGACAGCGCGATCGCCTCTTCGAGGTCGTGCGTGACGAAGAGGACCGTCGCCCGCTGTTCCTGCCAAAGGCTGAGCAGCTCCT
>JALYTG010000085.1 GCA_030854405.1 Chloroflexota bacterium
GGTGATCGCCAACCTGAAGGCGGCCATTGGAACGGAAGGCGGGCGCACGCTTGCGCTCGGCCGAGAGACAGCGGCTTACGCCATTGCCGCGGACCTCGTCGACTTGAGCGTCAACGACCCGGCCTTTGACGCGCAGACGTTCCGCCCCTGGCTTCGAAGGCTTCTCACGCTGCAGCTGGGCGGCGGGACGCTGCAGACGACGCACGAGCAACGCCCCAACAACTGGGGTACCCAGGCAGGCGGCAGCCGTGCCGCAATCGCTGCCTACCTTGGCGACCGGAATGAGCTGGCACGCGTAGCGCAGGTATTCAAGGGCTGGCTGGGTGACCGTGCGTCGTACGCAGGATTCAATTACGGCGACCTCAGCTGGCAGGCTGACCCCGCGCATCCGGTGGGAATCAACCCAGCCGGCGCAATGATTGGTGGGGTCTCGGTCGACGGCGCGCTCCCCGAGGAGATGCGACGGGGAGGCTCATTCCGATGGCCGCCGGCCGCGACCGACTACCCGTGGGGTGGCCTGGAAGGAGCCATTCTGCAGGCCGAGATCCTGTACCAGTCCGGCTACGACACCTGGACCTGGCAGAACCAGGCGTTGAGGCGTGCCTACCAGTTCCTGCTTGAGCGGGCCGCCTGGAGCCCGGCGGGGAACGACGAGTGGCAGCTGTGGCTGATCGACTACCGCTACGGAACGAGCTATCGGCGGGGCTCACCGGTGTCCCCCGGCAAGAACTTCGGCTGGAGCGATTGGCTCTACACACCGGGCACTTGACTGATGTGCTATTGACCGAACTGGTATGGTGCTAACGCCAGCCTACCCCACTCTGACCATCCAATTCGTTCTTATCCATCTGTAACCCTCGGGGAAGGCGGCGTCGGGGGCCTATCGACCATGCTCTACCAATCCGTTCGACTTTCCCCTCGCCTGGAGCCGCTCGGTCAGCCCGAGATCATCTATTGCCGTCGCTGCCGCGGCGTGCTGGCGCCTGTAGACGATGATCCGGACCGACTCCGCTGCACTTCGTGCGGCACTCCTCGTGCGGCCCCTCGACGCTGGCGTCCTGTCGAAGCGGCGCCCGACCTGGCGCTCAACGCCTCCGCCGTGGATGTTGCCGATGGCCGACGAGGTGCCTTCGATTGGCTGGCCGATCTCTCGCTCGCGATCCGCGCGGTCCCCGTCCGGACCCGCATCTCGACCGCCGCAGCGGGCCTTGCGCTCTGCCTCGCGGGAGTCATCGCCGCGATGGTCCACTGATCTTCAGCGGATGACCGTCGGAACCTGACCTTCAGGCGTATCTCGAACCTCGACGCCGAGCGCCGAGAGGTCGTCTCGGAGGGCGTCGGAGGTCACAAAATCCCGGGCCGAACGGGCGGCTGCTCGACGCTCGAGGAGCTCGGCGGCCCCCCGCGGAAGTGGCGCGGGAATCGCCTCCGCGCGAGCCAGATCGAGGCCCAGCACGCGATCGAAATCGAGCAGCAGCGCGCGGCGCTGCACGGGCGTGAGATCGTCGGCGGCTGCCACCGCATGGGCCACCGCCAGAGCTGACGGCATCGCAAGGTCCTCGCTGATCGCCTCGACGAAACGCGCCCGATAGCCGGCCATCGGCTCCGGGGAGAGGTCGACGGCCGAGCCGTCTGCATCGGTCTGGGAGGCCGCACGCCGCAGGCGTGCAAGGCCCGACGCCGCGGCATGCATGGCATCCTCGGTGAAGTCGAGCTTCGATCGATAGTGTGCGGTAAGCGCCAGGTAGCGGAAGTCGAGCGGCTCGAAGCCCTTGGTCGGCAGGTCGCTGACCCGGATGATGTTGTCGGCGCTCTTCGCCATCTTGGCGTCGCCGAGAGTCAGGAACTCGCCGTGCAGCCAGACATTGACGACGCGGTGGCCCAGCGCGCCCTCCGACTGCGCGATCTCGTCCTCGTGGTGGGGGAACTTCAGGTCGATTCCGCCTGTGTGGACGTCGAAGCGCTCCCCGAGGAACTTCATTGACATCGCCGAGCACTCGATGTGCCAGCCGGGGAAGCCTTCGCCCCAGGGTGATGGCCACCTCATGGACCGATGCTCGTGGGCGTGCTTCCACAGCGCGAAGTCGGCCGGATCGCGCTTGTCGGACTCGACCTTCACCCGGTGGCCGGCGTGGGTCTCATCGATCTTCTGTCCCGAAAGCTGTCCGTAGCCCGGAAATTCGCTGACGTCGTAGTAGATCGTGCCGTCGACCTCGTAGGCAAGGCCCTTGTCGAGGAGGCGAGCGGTCAGGTCGATCATCTCGGAGATGTGATCGGTCGCCTTCGGCATGACGTCAGCCGGCAGGATATTGAGGAGCGCCTCGTCCTCTAGCCAGGCGCGGGTGTAGAAATCGGCGATCTCCGTCGGCGTCTTGCCCTCGACCTCGGCGGCGAGCTCGATCTTGTCCGGCCCGGAGACTGAGTCGAGCTGGTCGTCGCGCATGTGCCCGACGTCGGTGATGTTCTTGACATACACGACCTCGTAGCCGAGGTATTCGAGCGTCCGATGCAGGAGGTCGCCGAACAGGTACGTCCGCAGGTTGCCGATGTGGGCGTGCTTGTAGACGGTGCTGCCGCACGTATAGATCGTGACCCGGCCGGGAGTCACCGGCTCGAGCGTCTCGATCGCGCGGCCGAGTGTGTTGTGAAGGCGCATGGGCTGCATCGGGCCGCTCTAGGAGCTCTGCGAAACCCCGAGCCGGCCGATGATTTCGACCAGCGTTCGTTCGCGAGCCTTGAGCTCCTCCTTGTACGCGAAGGTTTCGGTCCTGTAGATCTCGCCCTTGAGCTGCCCAAGGTCGTCGCGCAGCACCTCCAGCAGCAGGTCGCGATCAGGCGCGGTCAGCACCACATTCATGTCCACACATGTTACGGACCAAATGACGCACGCGTCAGGGCCCGGCCTTCGGGGTCGCGTTCGCCGTTACGACTGTTGGTCGTAGTAAGCAGCCGCATTCGCGCCGGCTTTGCCATATACGACTGGTGGTCGTGTCATGTGGGCTCGAGGCCGGCGCGAGGCCCCAGCCGGGCCGGATCCACGCTCAGGCCGGCTTTGGAAGAGCCGCGCGGGTGGTCCAACTGTGGCGTAGTACGACCACCGGTCGTAAAAGGCAACTCCCGCCAGGTCTGGGCCGGTTCGAAGCAGCGGACGGCTACCATGGACGGGCCGATGCCTGTACGCGACGTCTCCGAGAGCTATCCGCTGACGCTCGGGGAGGAACCGCATTTCTGCCCAGCATGCGGCCGACCGGTCGAGGCACGCGTGCTCGAGGAGGATCACCGGCCTCGGCTGATCTGCCCGGAGGGCCACGTCACCTGGCGCAACCCACGGATCGTGGTCGGCACGCTGCCGCTGCGCGATGGTCGCGTCTTTCTGGCGCGACGCGGGATCGAGCCGGCGGCGGGCAGGTGGGCCTACCCGGGCGGGTTTCTCGAGCTGGGTGAGGCGGCCCAGGAGGGAGCCCGGCGCGAGACCGAAGAGGAGACGCAGCTGCTGGTTGAGATTGGTCGCCTGATCGGCGCCTACTCGCGGCCCCACGCCGGCGTGGTGACCCTCATCTACGAGGCGACCGTCGTCGGCGGCGAGGCGCTGCCGGGCGTCGAGACGATCGAGGTTCGCGGCTTCGCGCCCGATGAGATTCCCTGGGGCGAGCTCGCCTTCAGCACCGTGGAGTCGGCGCTGCGCGATTGGCTGGCCAGCCTGCCGGGCGGCGGCCCGCGATTCGAGCCGGAGCTGTACGTCGAAGGCGATCCGCCCGGCGCCGAGCGGGCGGACTAGCGGACGCTCGGGACCCGGCTGGAAGCCCGAAGGAGCTCAGGACGGATGGGAATGGCCGCTCCGAGCAGAGCGCCGTAGAGCAGCGTGGCGAAGCCGAGTCCCACCTGTATGGTGAGCGGGAGACGTGAGACCCCGAGGCGCTCGCTCACCGAGAGCCAGGCCACCAGGGCGAAGCACGGTGCGGCCGCCGCGATGGTCCCCCGGACGGTGAAATAGCGCCCCAGGAAGTAGGCGAACCCCATCCCCATCGCACCGGCCGTCACCTCGACCAGCACGAGAGCCAGGATGAGGCTGCTGCCCGGTGCCGACGCGACGCGATCGGGACCGATCGCCGCCAACAGCCGGACCGGACTGAGCGGCCCGGTGATGGGCCAGCTCATGAGCATGGCGGCAGCGAGCCAGACATAACCTCCCGCAAGGCCGGCGACGAGGCCGCGGTAGGCGAGTCGTAGCCCGTTGATCTCCGTCATCACCGACAGGGTAGGCGCGCCGGCCGCTTCCCACGACCGACCGAAGGTCCGGCTCCTATGCGTACCTGCGGAAGACGGCCACGGCGTTCTGGCCGCCGAACCCGAAGCCGTTGATGATCGCCACGCGGACCGGCTGCTCACGGGCGATGTTCGGCACGTAGTCGAGGTCGCACTCCGGGTCGAGCTGCTCGTAGTTGATCGTTGGTGGGATAACCCCGTCGCGGATGGCGAGGACGGCGGCCAGCGCGCTCATCGCACCGGCGGCACCGAGGGTGTGACCGATCATGCTCTTGTTGCTGCTGACCGCCAGGTGGTCGGCGTGATCGCCGAAGGCGCCGCGGATGGCCTTCGTTTCGGTGGCGTCGTTCAGCGGCGTGCTGGTGCCATGCGCCGCCACGTAGTCGACCTCCTCGGGGTCGACCCCGGCGTCGCGCAGCGCGCGCTCCATGGCCTTGGTGGCGCCGTAGGCCGACGGGTCGGGTGCGCTGATGTGGAACGCGTCGGCGGTCAGCGCACCGCCGGCGATCTCGGCCAGGATCGTGGCGCCGCGCGCCTCGGCATGCGCCGCGGACTCGACCGTCAACACGGCGGCCCCCTCGCCGAAGACGAATCCGTCGCGCTCGGCGTCGAAGGGTCGCGAGGCCTTCTCGGGCTCGTCATTGCGCTTCGAGAGCGCGCCCATATTGCCCAGTGCGGCAAAGGCGACTGGAAGGATTGCGCTCTCGGTGCCGCCGGCAACCACCACCTCCACGTCTCCGTGCTCGATCAGGCGCTGGGCGTCGATGAACGCCTGCACGCCGGAGGCGCAGGCGGCGACCGACGTGATGACGGGGCCGCGCAGCTTGTTCTGGATGCTGATCTGGCACGCGGCCATGGAGGGCGAGAGCATCGGCACCATGAACGGGCTGACCCGCTGCGGGCCGCCCTCCAGGTAGGTCCGCTCGGCGAGCGCCACGTCGCCGATCCCGCCGCCTCCCGTGTTGACCACCACCGCGATGTCGTCCCGGTTGGCATCGGTGATCGAAAGGCCGGATTGCTCAATCGCCTGGGCCGCGGCCGCGACCGCCAGCTGGCTGAAGCGGCTCATGCGTCGCGCCGCCTTGAAGTCGATCCAGTCGCGCGGATCGAAGCCCTTCACCTCGGCCGCGATGCGGACCTCTTCCTTGGAGGCGTCGTACGCGGCGATGGGCGCCACGCCGCTCACCCCGGCGGTCAGGTTGCGCCAGTAGGTCTCGGCGTCGTTGCCGATTGGCGTCACGGCGCCGATGCCGGTTACGACCGCGCGCCGAGCCGGATCACTCCTCACGACGGTCTTCTGGGCGACGGAAGATCACGGTCGAGTTGTGGCCGCCCAGGCCCATCGAGTTGCTGAGGGCGACGCGCACATCGGCCGCGCGCGCCTCGTTCGGCACGTAGTCGAGCGTGAGCTCGGGATCGGGATGGCGATAGTTGATGGTTGGCGGGATGCACCCGGTCTCGAGCACCTTGACGCAGACGAAAGCCTCGAACGCGCCGGCGGCGCCCATCATGTGGCCGGTCATCGACTTCGTGCTGCTGATCGCGAGCTTTCGCGCATGATCGCCGAAGACCGACTCGATCGAGAGCGTCTCGTAGCGATCGTTGAGCGGCGTGCTGGTGCCATGCGGGTTGATGTAGTCGACCTCCTCAGGACCGATCCGCGCGCGTTCCAGGGCGGCACGCATGGCCCGCTGGTTTCCCTCGCCGCCCTCGGCCGGGGCGACCATGTGGTACGCATCCGCGGCAGAGCCGTAGCCGATCACCTCGGCGATTGGCCGCGCGCCGCGCGCCAGCGCGTGCGACCGCTCCTCGAGGACGAGGACGGCGCAGCCCTCCGACAGGACGAAGCCGTTGCGGGTGGCGTCGAAGGGGCGCGATGCCTGTGTCGGGTCGTACTCCCCGGTATCCGGGTCGTTCGGGGTCCCCAGCGCCTTCATCTGGGTGAAGCCGGCCAGGGCGAGCGGCACCACCACGGCCTCCGTGCCGGCGCCGAGCATCAGGTCGGCCTGGCCGCGCACGATCGTCTCCATCGCCTCGCCAATGGCGTGGCCGCCGGTTGCGCACGCGCTGACGACCGCCATGTTGGGCCCTCGCAGGCCGTACTCGATGGCAACCTGGCCGGAGGCGGAATCGGGCAGCATGTGCGGCAGGAGGAAGGGCGAGATGCGGCTGGGCCCGCGCTCGAGGAGCGTCTTCACGCCGTCGCTGACCATCCCGATCCCGCCGATGCCGGTGCCGACCACCATGCCGAAGCGATCGGGATCCGCATCGGTCAGGAGGTCGTCGCTGGTCAGCAGCCCTGCGTGGCGCAGCGCCTCGCCGGTGGCGGCCACAGCGAAGTGCGTGTTGCGGTCGTGTCGCCGCGCGTCACGCGCGTCCATGTACTGGGTCGCGTCGAAGTCCTTGACCTCGCCGGCGACATGGATCTCGTAGTCAGCGGTGTCGAAGAGCGTGATGTCGGCAACTCCCGACCGGCCGCCCACGAGCGCCTCCCAGGATGCGTCGACGCCGATGCCGACCGGGGAGACGGTGCCGAGCCCGGTGACCACGACGCGGCGATCGGTCATGGTGCCGCCTCGGCCAGCGGCAGCCAGAGCGGCTCGGCGCCATCCATCGGATGTGTGCTCGCGTCCGGGCTGATCCGCCTGATGAGGCCGCTGAGCACGCGGCCTGGGCCCACCTCCACGAAATCGGTCACCCCCTCGTGCACCATCCGCCGCACGGTCATGGTCCATTGCACGCCGTGGATCAGATGCTCCGCCAGCTCGGTGCGCAGCTCGCCGGCTGTGTGGATCACGCTGGCGTGGACGTTGCCCAGCATTGGCACCGCGGGCTCGCGGAACGGAACCCGCGCCAGGATCTGGCTGAACTCATCCCGCGCGCGACGCATGAGCGGGGAGTGGCTGGCCACGCTCACCGCCAGCCGCACCGCGCGACGGGCGCCGACCGTCTTGCTCAGCTCCAGCGCGAAGGCGAGCGCCGGGATCACGCCTGATAGCACGATCTGGCCGGGCGCATTCGCATTCGCAACACCGATCTCGCCGTGCTGGCGTGCCTGGGCGACGATCTCGTGCACCTGCTCGTCCGACAGGCCGATGACGGCCCCCATCCCGCCGGCGATGCCGCGCTCCTGCATGATCCGCCCGCGCTCCCGCACAAGGGGAATCGCGTCGGCGAAGTCGATCGCATCGGCAGCAACTGCAGCGGCGTACTGTCCGGCGGAGTGGCCGGCGAGGATGCGCGGCACCAGCTCGACCCCCGCCTCGCGCGCCTCCTCGCGCATCGCCTCCAGGTAGGCCACGCTGGTCGCGAGGATAGCCGGCTGCGCGTTGACGGTCATATCCAGCTCCTCGACGGGCCCCTCCAGGATGAGGCGCGAGAGCGGGAAGCCGAGCGCCGCGTCAGCGCGCTCCAGGACGGCGGCCGCGGTTGGCGAGCTGCGCACCAGGTCACCGCCCATGCCGACGTACTGCGAGCCCTGGCCGGGGAAAACGAAGGCGTGTACACGCGGCTGCGGGGCGGTGGGCGCCGCGGCCGAATCGGTCTTGTCGGTCATTCGCTGATCAGCTTCGGCAACGTTCCCGGGAGTATAGCCGAGCACGCCGCCGCGGCCGACCGCGCACTCTCGTTCAGCGTTGGGCCGTGTAGCGCTCGACGACCTCGTATAGGACCGGCAGGCCGAACTCGATGGCGCTCACTGGCACCCGCTCGTCGTGGCCGTGGAAGAGCGCGAGGAAGGGGATCTCCGGATCCAGGCGCAGTGGCGCAAAGCCGTAGCAGGGGATGCCCAGGCGCGAGAGCGCCTTGGCGTCGGTGCCCGGCGTGATCATCATCGGTGCAGCCACGGCCTCCGGGTCGGCGCTGGCAAGGGCCTCTCGCATCAGGGAGACGATCTCGGCGCTCTCCGGCCACTCGACCGCCGGAAGGCTGATGACGGCCTCCACCACGCCGTCGTCTCCAACGAGCTCCTGGAGGTGAGCCAGGAGGGCGCCACGGTCCGTGCCGGGCAGCGTGCGCACGTCGATCTCGGCCTCCCCGGAGCCGGGCATCACGTTCACCTTCTTTCCGGCACGAAGCACATTGGGCGTGACCGTATCGCGCAGCATCGCGTCGAGCGCATGGCGCAGCACCGGATCGGAGACGGCGGCCGTGAGGGCTGCCGAGGCGGCGCCGGGATCGGACTCGGCCAGGTGGGCCACGTCGCTCAGCCCGAGCGTCGCGAAGAAGCGCTCGACGACGGGAATCAGGCGTGCAGGGTGGTCCTCGCCGGCGATCCGCGCAACCGCCCGCGCGAGCTTGATCGCGGCGTTGTCGGGATGCGGCATCGAGCCGTGGCCGGGTGTCCCCGTGGTTCGCAGCCTGGTCCAGATGATTCCTTTCTCGGCGACCTGGATGGCGTAGTAGCGGCGCCCGTCAAGAGTCATTGAGAAACCGCCGACCTCGTTGAGCGCGGCTGCCGCGAAGCCGGACTCGGAACGGAAGAGGTCCGGCCGTCGGTCGACCAGGGCCTGGGCCCCGTGGGTGCCGCCCGCCTCCTCGTCAGCGACGGCGGCGAAGATGACATCGCGTCGCAGCTCGACCCCGCGCCGCCGCAGCTCGAGCATTACGCCGAGCTCCATGGCGACCATGTGCTTCATGTCGACCGCGCCCCTGCCCCAGATCACGCCATCGAGCAGCTCGCCGCCGAACGGGTCGCGGGACCACGCCTCGGCGTCGACCGGCACCACGTCGAGGTGGCTGAGCAAGATCAGCGGCGGTTCGCTGGAGGCGGAGCCGGCGGCCAGTCGGGCGACGCAGCTGCCGCGCCCATCAATCTCGACCACCTCGGTGGCGATCCCATCGCCCTCGAGCAC
>JALYTG010000086.1 GCA_030854405.1 Chloroflexota bacterium
ATCCCCGGCTGACGGGAAACGGCCCTTCGGTCAGGCTTTGACCTCGGCCAGCTCCCCCAGCGCCCGGCTGGCCGCCGCCGCGTCGTCGACCCCCAACACCACGCTGATCGTGGAGCCGCTCACCCCGGTCGGCAGCACGAGTTCGACGTTGACGCCGGCGTCCGCCAGGCGTCGCGCCGCGTCGGCCAAGGTCCCCGGTCGGTCCTGCAGCTGCGCGCCCACCAGCTCGATGCTGCGGTATGTGATCCCGGCCCGGTCGAGCGCCTGGCGGGTCCCGTCCTCGTCGTTAGTCACCAGGCCGATGGCGCCACCCTGACCTGAGGCGACCGCGCTGATGCCGGTGATGTTGATCCCGCGCTCGGCGATCGCCTCGGCGACCTTTGCGAGACCGCCGGGCTTGTTCTCGAGCTCAATGACGAATGCGTTCAATGGGGCACCTCCACGGGACGGAACCGGCTCGCCGTCGGACGCTAAATGCCCGGCGTGGCGCGCTCGGCTTGGACCTCGAGTGTACCGCGGCTGTCACGCCCTCCAGTCGCCTGAGCGGGCCCAGGGGCGCGGTGCGCTAGCCGCGCCCGGCGTTCACCCGCGGCAGTCCACGCTTCCCCTCGACCAGATAGTGAACGAACCATTCGCGGATGAGGCGCAGGTTGTCGACGCGGCGGAACGGGGTCCCGGAGCGCGTCAGCTCGTGCGACTCGTCGGGGACCCGCATCAGGCGCACCGGCTTGCGGAGCGAGCGGAGGGCCGAGAAGAGCTCCTCGGCCTGCGTAATCGGACAGCGGAGATCCTTCTCGGCATGCTGGATGAGGAGCGGGGTGTTGATCTGCTGCGCGTAGGTGAGCGGCGAGTGGTCCCGGTACAGGTCCCAGTCCTCCCACGGGTTGACGCCGTATTCGTAGCGCCCGAAGACCGGACCGCCGATATCGCCGGAAAGCATCTGCGAGGTCATGTCGTTCACGCTGCGGCAGGTCACCGCCGCCTGGAAGCGGTCGGTGTGGCCGACTATCCAGCTCGTCAGGTAACCGCCGTACGAGCCACCGGTGACGCCGGTACGCTCCGGATCGGCCAGGCCGTCTTCGATGAGGCGGTCGAGGCCGACCATGATGTCGAGCATCGGTCCCTGACCCCAATCCCGGTGGTTGGCGCTCAGGAACTCCTGGCCGTAGCCCTGCGACCCTCGCGGGTTGCAGGCGTAAACGCTCACCCCCGATGCGGCCAGGACCTGCCACTCCCAGATCAGGCTCCAGCCATACAGCGTTGCCGGCCCGCCGTGGATCTCGACCACGACCGGGGCCGGCCTGCTCTTGCGCCCGGCCGGCGACCCGATGAACCAGCCCTGCACTCTCCTGCCGTCCGTCTCGTGCCAGCGCTCGACGGGTCTGACCAGGGCGATCTCGCCCCAGGCGTCCTTCATCAGGTTCGTCACGCGTCGCAGCGCCAGGCCGCCGGCAGGGAGCTTGCCCCTGTGGAGCTCGCCGACCACCACGTCCGGGGGCTCGTCGCCGCTCGCGCGCACGGCCGCGATTCGAGTTCGGCCGCCGTCGGAGACCGCCGCATCCTGGCGACCGAGGTAGTGCCGGTCCCGGGTGAGTCGCTCGACCTGCTTCGATTCCGGATCGACCCGCCACAGCTCGAAGCTGCCGTCGACCGGCGCTGAGAAGATCACCCCGCGCTCGTCCGACTGCCAGTGCAGCCGGGGATCGCCTGCCCCGAACAGGTCGCTGTTCATGGCCGCGCTCGCCTCGAGATCGGCGTCGCCGGTCAGGTTCTCGGCCGCGCCGTCCCGGACGCGGAAACGCCAGACGGACTCCTGCCCGGCGCCTCGAGGCGGCTTGCCGGGCCTGCCGATCGCCGCGATCCAGCGCCCATCGGGACTCCAGGCCGGCGCGGACCAGTACTCGTCCGCGCGACCGGGAGAGAGGCGCGAGGTGGCCCCGCTGTTGAGATCGAGCAGGTAGATGTCCTGGCGCCATGTCAGGTCGGCGTCCCGGTGTCGGTCGGATACAAATGCCAGCCGCTTGCCGTCGGGGCTCCAGGCGGGGTTGCCGTCGCGGGTCTCGCCGCCGGTCAGCCGGTCGGCCGCTCCGCTTGCCACCTCCACCATCCACAGGTTCTGGTACCGATCGTTGACGAAGCCGATCCCGTTGAACTGGTATCGGAGCCGATCGATCAGGCGGGTGTCGGGTTCCGGCGGTTCGCCCGGCGCGCGCTCGGGCTTGCGAGGGGCGTCCGCCCGGGTCGCCGCGCTCACCACGCACAGACGCTTCGCGTCGGGACTCCACGCGATCGCCTCGACGTCCCGCGGCAGGTTGGTCAGCTGGCGCGCCTCGCCGCCGTCGGCGAAGGGGAGCAGCCAGACCTGAATGGCGCCAAGCTTTGGAGCCTCCGCCTTGCCCGGCTGCTGTCCGCCGCCGCCCGCCTGCAGGACGGACCCCCGGTCGGAGAGGAAGGCGATCGTGCGGCCGTCGGGACTCCAGCGCGGGGTCGCGTCGCTCTTCGATCCGACCGTGATCTGACGGGCCGGCGCCGAGCCATCGGCGGGCACGACCCACAGCGAGGAGCGGTAGCCATCCTTGTTCGGCGCGACGCTCTTCACCGCGAATGCCACCAATCGGCCGTCAGGCGAGAGCGAGAGGTCGGTCGGTACCCGGAGCTGGTAAAGGTCCTCCGGTCGCGGCGCACGCGGCATCGGTCGATCAGTCTCCTGCTGCAAACGTTGCGGTGAGGTCCTTACCAGTTGGTGGCGGTCGAGCGCTCCGTCTCGCCCACTGACTCGAGCCAGCGCTCGGCGTCGATGGCGGCCTTGCATCCGTCCCCGGCCGCGGTGACCGCCTGCCGGTAGCGATGGTCGTGCACGTCGCCCGCCACGAAGACTCCGTCGATGCGGGTCCCTGTCTCGCCACTCACGATGCAGTAACCGCGCTCGTCAAGGTCCAGCTGGCCCTCGAACAGCTCGGTGTTCGGCTTGTAGCCGATCGCCACGAAGACGCCCTGCAGGTCGAGCCGCGATTCGTCGCCGCTCTCCGTGTCCTTGAGGCTGACTGCGCTGACCGTCTGCTCCCCATGGACCTCGGTGACCTCCTTGTTCCAGAGCACGTCGATCTTCGGATGGGCGATCGCGCGGTCCTGCATGATCTTGCTGCCCCGGAACTGGCCGCGCCGCACCAGCATCGTCACCTTCGAGGCGAAGCGGGTCAGGAAGAGCGCCTCCTCGAGCGCCGTGTCGCCCCCGCCGACCACGGCGATCTCGCGCTCGCGGAAGAAGAAGCCGTCGCAGGTCGCACAGGCCGATACGCCCCGACCGCGGAAGTGCTCCTCCGACCGCAGGCCAAGCCAGAGGGCCGATGCCCCCGTCGCCACGATGACCGAGTCGGCACGGTACTCGTCCTCACCGACCCATAGCCTGAAGGGGCGCTCGCTGAAGTCGACCTTGGTGACATCGCGGTCGATGATCGTGGATCCGAACCGCTCGGCCTGGTCGCGGAAGAGCTGCATCAGCTCCGGCCCCTGGATCCCCCCGGGAAAGCCGGGGTAGTTCTCGACGTCGCTGGTGATCATCAGCTGCCCCAGCGGCACGTTGCCCCCGAGCACGATAGGCGCCAGGTTCGCCCGTGCGGCATACAGGGCGGCGGTCAGGCCGGCCGGCCCGGAGCCGATGATGGCGACCTTGCGGTAGCGCTCGTCAGTGTGTTCGTGAGTCGAAGTCGTGGGCGGAATCGTGGCCGTCATTGCCCCTGCAGTCTAGCGCGGACGTCGAACGGACCCGGCCCAGCCCGTCAGTCGGTGGAGCCACCCGTATCGGGTCGGTTGGCGAGCGCCCAGGCCAGCGCAGCTTCGAATTCAGTGCTGCCGCCGGTCTTGCCCAGAATGCGGACATGGGGATCGCGGTGCACCATGCGAGGCAACGACCCGATCTCGCTGCCGGTCCAGAAGATGATCGGCAACCTCGGATACCGATGCCGAGTCGCCATGAACAGCGCCGCGCTGAGCTCGTGCTCGAGGCGCCAATCGAGCACCACCGCGGCGGGTCCGTTCGGCCCTCGGAGCGCCCGCAGATAGGCGTCTGGGTTGCCGAACGCAGTCGCCTGAAGCCCGCCGAGCTCGCAGAGATCGCAGGCAAGCGCGGCCGCGGCAGGTTCGTCATCAACGATCCAGACCTGGTCAGAACGCTGTTCCGAGTGCGGCGGTGACGGGTCCGCCGCGGCTTCACGAAAGATCGTCACGCCGGGACGATTCTGCATGCACCGTGCCGCCCGCCTCAGCAGGCGTCAGCCGATGGGCGGCCCAACTCGTACCATGAAGGCCATGGGCACCATTTCGCGCCGTCGCAGCGTGACCGTCGACGTCGGCGGGGTTCTCGTCGGCAGCGATCACCCGATCGTCGTGCAGTCGATGACCAACACCGACACCGCCGACGCGGATGCGACCGCCATCCAGGTCGCGCAGCTGGCACACGCTGGCTCGGAGCTGGTGCGCGTGACGGTCAACAACGACGCCGCGGCACAAGCGGTGCCGGTGATCCGGCAAAAGCTCGACGGGCTGGGCGTCGGGGTGCCCCTGATCGGTGACTTTCACTACAACGGCCACCTGCTGCTGACCAAATATCCCGAGTGCGCCGCGGCGCTGGCGAAATACCGCATCAATCCCGGCAACGTGGGCACCAAGCGGCACGACGAGCAGTTCGCGCAGATCGTGGAGGTGGCGGTCGCCAACGGCAAACCGGTGCGCATCGGCGTCAACTGGGGCTCCCTCGACCAGCAGCTGCTGACAGAGATGATGGACGTCAACGCCGCCCTGCCCGAGCCGCAGGAGAGCCGTGCGGTGATGATCGAGGCGATGATCGAGTCGGCACTGCGCTCCGCGCTGCTGGCCGAGGAGACCGGCCTGGCTCACGATCGCATCATCCTCTCAGCCAAGGTCTCCGGAGTGCAGGATCTGCTCGATGTCTATGAGCGACTGGCGGCACGCTGTGATTACCCTCTCCACCTCGGCCTCACCGAAGCCGGAATGGGCTCGAAAGGGATCATCGCCTCGACCGCCGGCCTCTCGATCCTCCTGCAGCAGGGGATCGGCGACACGATTCGGGTCTCCCTCACGCCACAGCCCGGGGGCGACCGGACCGAAGAGGTTCAGATCGCCCAGCAGGTGCTCCAGTCGCTTGGCCTGCGCAGCTTTGCGCCGCAGGTCAGCGCCTGTCCGGGCTGCGGCCGCACCACGTCGACCTTCTTCCAGGAGATGGCACGCGACATCACCGATTACCTGCGCGCGCAGATGCCAATCTGGCGGGACGCCCATCCCGGCGTGCAGGAGATGAGGGTCGCGGTGATGGGCTGCGTCGTCAACGGGCCGGGCGAGTCGAAGCATGCCGATATCGGGATCAGTCTCCCGGGCACGTTCGAGGAGCCGGTCGCGCCGGTCTTCGTGGACGGGGCGCTGCGGACGACCCTGCGTGGCCACGACATCGTGCCGCGCTTCCTGAAGATCCTCGACGATTACGTCGAGCAGCGCTATCGCGCGCCGGCTAGCGGCGCGGCTCCCAGCTGAAGAAGCGCAGCGCGACCAGGACCCCGGCAACCCCCCAGGCCGCCATCACGCCCAGGTCGGACCAGGCAAAGCCATTGCCCGCGTACACGTCGAGCATGGCATCGGCAAAATGACGGACGGGAAAGAAGCTGGAGACGGCGTCGATCCACGCGGGCGCACCCTCGAGCGGGATGAATACGTTCGAGATGAAGAGGAGGGGCAGGATGGTCGCGTTCACCACCGCCGGCGCGGCGTCCGCGTTCGGAACGAAGGCGGACAGCGCGAGGCCGAGCGCGCAGAAGGTCGCCGCTCCGAGAACGAGCGTCAGCCCCAGCTCCGGCAGATGCGTCCAGGGCACCTCGACGCGGTAGAAGATCGCGCCGAAGGCGGCCACGATGATCACGAGCAGCAGGGCAATCACCACTGAATGGACGATCCGGCCTGCGAGATAGGCCCAGGCGGGCAGAGGCGTGCCGCGGATCCGCTTGAGGATCCCCTCGTCGCGGGCAATGGTGACGCTCATCGCCAGGTTGGTGTAGGTCGCGGTGATCACGGCAAAGACGATGATCGCGGGCGTGAAGAAGCGCGAGGCCTCGCTGCTACCGCGGCCGATCAGCACGTTGAAGATGACCATGAACATCAGCGGAAAGACGAAGGTGAAGAAGGCGGCAGCCGGATTGCGCCAGAAGGCGCGGTTCTCGAAGCGCACCTGGCGCAGCGCCAGGCCGATGCCGCTCATGCCGCCTCCGCCGAAGCGGTGAGCTGCAGGTAGACCTCCTCGAGGGACGGCTGCGACACTTGGAGCCCGGCCAGCTCGGCGCCGGCGGAGAGCGCCCACTCCGTGAGCTCGTGGAGCAGGTGCGTCGGCCTCTCGCTCAGGATCTCGTAGGTCGATCCGACCTGTCGCGCCGCGAATCGATCCGGCAGAGCGAGGCCGTCGGGGAGGGAGAACCGGATGGTGCTCTGGCTTGTGTCGCGCCCGCCAAGGCTCTCCGGTGTGCCCTGCGCCACGATCCGGCCGGCGGCGATGATCGCGACCCGGTCGGCGAGCACCTGGGCCTCGTCCATGTAGTGGGTGGTGAGGAGGATCGTCTTGCCGAGTCCTGCCAGGTCGCGGACCACGTCCCAGGCCTGGCGGCGAGCCGATGGATCGAAGCCGGTCGTCGGCTCATCGAGGAAGAGCAGCTCGGGGTCGCCGGCGAGGGCGAGCGCGAGATCGACCCGCCGCCGTTGCCCGCCGGAGAGCTGGTTGATACGGCGATCGCGGGCCTCCGCCAGGCCCACCAGCCCGATCACCTCGTCGACATCGCGTGGCCGCGGATAGTAGCCGGCGTACATCTCGACCGCCTCCGCAACCGTCAGGTAGCCCGGCAGCCCAGTCGACTGCAGGACGATCCCGACCCGTTCCTTCAGCCGACCCGCTTGCTCGGCGGGATCGATCCCCAGCACCGAGACCTCGCCGGCGTCCCGCGCGCGGTAGCCCTCCAGGATCTCGACGGTAGTGGTCTTGCCAGCCCCGTTCGGACCTAGCAGGGCAAACACCTCGCCGCGTCCCACGTCGAGATCGAGATCGCGCACCGCATGGATCGGCCCGTATGCCTTGCGCAGGCCGCGGACGCGGATGGCTGGGCCCGGATCGGTCACGTGGAGGGAGGGGCCGCGTCAGCCTGCGGCCAGGAAGGTCCAGGCGGCCACCACGAAAGAGAGGATCAGGAATGCGATCAGGGCGAGCGGCAGCAGCGCGACCGCCAGGTTCTGCCGCGGCTCGGGAGGGGGTCGCTCCTCCGGGAGCTCGACGATGGCCCGCGACTCATCTTGGGTGACCGGGAGGTTGGTGCTCATGCTCACTCCTTGCCGAGAAGGGTGACCAGCTGCTCGCGCAGGTCGCGCGCCATCAGCTCGCCGATCTGATGCCCGACGACGATCCCTTTGCGGTCGACGAAGAAGCTCTCCGGTGGACCGATGATGCCGTATCGTTGCGCCACTTCGCCATTCGGATCCATCGCCGCCGGCCAGCGCGCGCCCATCTGCGCCATGAAATCGCGCGCGTTCTCCGACCGGTCGTTGAACACGATCCCGACCACCGTCAGCTCGTCTGCGCTGTGGTCCTTCAGCGCGTGCTGCAGGAGCGGGAACTCACGCACGCACGGCCCACACCAGCTCGCCCAGAAGTTAATAATCACCGGCCGGCCGCGGAGGTCGCTCAGGCGGACGGGCGAGCCGTTCAGGTCCGACAGGGCGAAGGCAGGGGCATCCCGCCCGACCTGGGCGCCGGGCAGGTTTCCGCGTCCGGCCAGCGAGAGGCCCAGCACTGTCAGCAGCAGAAGGGGCAGCACCGCGGCGGCGATGAGATAGCCGCGCCGCAGGCGCCGCAGCTCGACGCGGGGGTGTGCGGCGCTGGTGGCCGCCATTCGACGCTCAGTGCCCCGCGGTGTCGTCGTGCGCGCCGCGCTCGATTTCACGCCATTCGCGACCGGCGGCGCGCACCCAGGCGAAGATCGACCCGATGAGCACGAGCAGCCCCGGGACCGCGAGGAACAGGTTGGCGATCGCCCCTTGGGGACGGAAGGCGAAGCCGGCCCCCAGCAGCGCAGCGCCAGCCGCCAGGAGGACCGGCAGGACGCTGCCGGTCGGCAGGTGGACGCCGGGCGGCGGAGTGGGGCGAGCCTGCTGCAGCCGCCCCTCGCGACTCGAGAGCGCGAATACCAGGCCCAGCACGAAGACGATCGCGATCCCGATCACGAGATAGCCGACGGTCGTGTCAGTCAAGGCATGAGCTCCGCTAGCGGAGGATGTAGATGGTGCTGAAGAGCGCGATCCAGACCACGTCAACGAAGTGCCAGTAGATGCTGACCGCCTCGACCGCCACGTGGTTGGCCGCAGAGAACTGGCCCTGCAGCGCCCGAGCGAGCATGATCGTGAGCCCCACCGCGCCGCCGAAGACGTGCGCACCGTGGAAGCCGGTGAGCGTGTAGAAGGTGGTGCCGAAGATCCCGTCCCCGATCCCAAACCCGAGCCGCGAGTAGTCGTACAGCTGGCCGAGCAGGAAGAGCACGCCGAGAATGAGGGTGAAGCCGACCCACATTCGCAGGCCGCGCTGGTCGCCGCGGCGGATCGCCGCCACGCCGAACTGCATCGTGAAGCTCGAGCTGACCAGGATCGCGGTCAGCACCGCCGCGAGGGGCATGTCCAGCTCGCCGCCCTCCGGCGGATGCCAGGCGCCCGCGTGCGTAGCGCGCGCATTGAAGTAAGCCGCGAACAGCCCGCCGAAGAACATCACCTCGCTGGCGATGAAGAGGAGCATGCCGACCAGGGGAGTCGGCAGCCCCGCCTCGTGCCGACCGCGGCCCGGCGGCGGGAGCTCGACGCGGTGCATCTCGGCAGTGGTCATGCCGCTCCCCCACGCCGCTCCACGTTATCCTCCGGCTTCTCGTCGACGTCGGCCGGGCGATCGGCGGCGTGGCCGTGGCCGTGCGTCAGGAAGAAGAGCGGCCGTTCCGAGTGGATCGGCGGCAGCCGATCGAAGTTGTAGGGGGGCGGTGGCGAGCTGGTCGCCCACTCGAGCGTGTTCCCCTCCCACGGGT
>JALYTG010000263.1 GCA_030854405.1 Chloroflexota bacterium
TGGCCCGTGTCTTCGACCACCACCCGTAGCTGGTCGTCAGCGACGTCCGCCGCGACACGGATCGTCGCAGCAGCGGGTGTGTACTTGACCGCGTTCTCGACCAGATTGGCCACGACCTGGTCGATCTCCACCGGGTCGAGCAGCACCGGTGGAAGATCGGCGGGGATATCGACGACGAGGCTGTGCCCGGCCAGACCGGCGCGCAGGCGCTCGACCGCGCCGCGCAGCACTAGGGACGGATCATGCCAGTCTCGTGCTGGCGTCAGCGTGCCGCCCTGGATGCGGCTGAGATCCAGGAGGTTGTCGACGATGCGATTCAGCCGCTCTGCTTCATGCTCGATCGCGTCGGCGAAGTCGCGGCGCTCCGCCTCGGTCCAGTCCACGTCGCTCTGCCGCAGGCTGCCGGCAGAAGCGATGATCGACGATAGCGGCGTGCGGAGATCGTGCGAGACCGCGTCGAGCAGGGCATTCTTGAGCTCATTCGTGCGGCGCAGAACCTCAGCTTCGGTCGCTCGGCGCCGCAGCCGCTCTTGCTCGATGGCCAAGCCCAGCTGGGCGGCTGCGGTGGCCAGCAGCCGCGCCTCATTGCGGCCGAGCCGTTCGTGCCGGCGGCCCGCGATTAGGACGAGGTCGCCCAGTGGCGCGTCGCCACCGCGGATAGGGACCCGGATCAAGCCGCGAATGGTCGGCACATCTCGTTCGCCGTGCGGGGGCGAAAGGCGGAGCCAGCGGCCGGGTTCGGCAGGTTGCGCGCCGCTGGCACCCTCGCCGGCGCCCAGGACGTTCACCGTCGCGGTCGACCGGCGGGCGGCGTGTGCGGCCGCGGCATCACCAGCCGCAACGTCGCCGACCGACAGATCCGACCCACTCAGGTCGATTGCCACCGTCTGCAGCTGGAGCTCGCTGCGAATGCGTTCCGCGACGGCCTCTAGGGCGGGCTTGAATGGTCGGCCGCCAAGGAGGTCGGAGAGGTCGTGTAGGAGGCGGGCTTCCCGCTCACGGGCCTCGGCAACTTCGGCGCGACCGCGCTGGGCAGCCGCGAGTTGGCTGGTCACGAACGCCACGAGCAGGAACGTGACCAACACCAGCAACACGCTCGGGTCGTGGACCGTGAGGGTGTACCGCGGCTCGGTGAAGAAGAAGTTGAGGGTGAGGAACGCAGCTGCCGAGGCGCCGATCGCCGGGCCTCGTCCGGCAACCACGGCGGAAATGAGGATCGCCGCCAGGTAGAGCATCGCCCCATTCGTCAGCTGTTGCGGACCGAGTAGGAACACTCCGACGGTGGCGAATGTCACCGCGCCCAGGGCGAGCAGGTATCGCCGCACGACCTGGGCGGACCCAATGAGCCAGTCGGGGAACCTCACAGCCCTGAATGTAGTACCTGCGCCTCCGACGGGTGGCACGCGTCGAGGTCCCCTCTCGCCGGATGACGCGCGGCGGCTCTCCTGTCGCTTGCGAAGGGCAGACCGAGTCGAGGCGTCGCGCAGGCGTTGCCGTGATGCTGGGGTGGCCTAGGGGTTTCGAACCCCTAACCTTCGGAGCCACAATCCGATGCTCTGCCAGTTGAGCTAAGGCCACCACCGGCCGCGCGTCGAACCGGCGCCGGCCGCCGTATGGTCCGCGATTCGGCTGAAGCGGTCAACCCGCGACCGGCCCTTGCCCGACTCCGCGCGCGGCCTGCGGGTGCGGCTATGGGTTGCGACGAACGGATCGCAGGACGAGGAGAACGAGCACTGAACCGAGGACGGCGATCACGAGGGCGCCAAGGAATCCGCCGGCCTGGCCCTGTCCGAGCAGCTTGGTCCAGATGAACCCGCCGATCAGCCCTCCGGCGATGCCGATCAGTGTCGTCCCGATGCAGCCGTTGCGTTCGCGACCGGGCACGAAGAAGCCGGCCAGCGCACCGGCGATGAGGCCGATCACGATCCAGGCAAGCCAGCTCAGTCCTTCAGGCATGGATCTCTCTCCTTCTCCTAGCGTTCTGCTGTGCGCCGCGCTGTCGCACGTTACATGCCGTCGAGTGGCACGAGCTCGACCAGGGTCGCGCCGGTGCAGTTGTAGAAGAGCGTGTCTCCATAGCGCAGGCATCGGTCATCCAGGCCGGTGCGGACCAGCGCCGTGTGCCCGTGCAGCCAGAGCGGGGGCGCGAGCCGGTCGGCGAGCCAGCGGAAGGCCGTGAAGCCGCGATGCGGCAGGTCGTCATCGTCGTTCATTCCGCGCGGCGGGGTGTGGCTGATCACGAGGATCGGGCGCTTCCTGCTGCGCGGGCGCAATCGGGCCATGACCGCACGCACCCACATGGTTCCTTCCGAAAATTGAAGCTCGCGGTCGTTGTAGCGGGGCGAGCCGCTGAAGCCCATCACGCGCAGCCCCAGCTCCTCGTGGACGTGGCCGTCGGCGAGCGGCGCCGGCAGGGACTCGCGCTGCTCGTTGCGCCAGGCGGCGCCGACGTCATGGTTGCCGCGGACGTAGATGAGTGGAACGCAGAACGCATCGGCCAGAAAGGTGAGGTACTCCGGCTGAAGGTCTCCACAGCCGACAATCAGCTCGACCGGCTGGAGCGCCTCGCGAGTCCGCGCCGAATCGAGGCTCGACTCGCGTTCGTCCGAGATCGCCAGGAGGCGGAGCGGCCGGCCATCGCGCGACGCGAAGAGCTCGCGATCGGGCCACGGGACGACGAGACGTCCGGTCACGTCTCGTCCTCGTCGCGGTCGTCGCCGGGGCCAAGCTCGCGCTCGCGAAGCAGATCGCGCCGGCTCAGCTGGTCAGCCGGGTCCCAGCGTTCGGTGGTCGGCGAGTACTGTCCCGAGGCCGCCCGTCGCAGCTCCTCCGAGCCGAAGAGGGTCGATGAGGCCGATCGCGTGGTCGTCGCCGACTCGATGCCGGGGATCACGAGCTCCATCACGTCGGCGTCGATCGCGACGGCGCCGACCTGCTTTGCTGCGGCGACCCGGTTGTGCCCATCGGCGACCCAGTATTCGTCGCCGACCTTCACGAGATCGATCGGAGGGAGCACGTCGAGGTTGTCGATGGCCCGCCGGATCCGCTGCCAGCGGCCGAGCCAGTTCCGCCCGCGCAGCTCGGGCAGGGGCAGAAAGTCGGCCGTGTTCTGCGATGGATTGCGGAGGGTACCCACGATCCGGTCGATCGGCACAGTCCGGACGCCGAGCGAGCGCCGCTGCGCAACCGAGGCCTGCGGGTGGACCTGGTACAGCGAGGGCAGGACCCCACCGGAGCGGC
>JALYTG010000264.1 GCA_030854405.1 Chloroflexota bacterium
AGCCTGCGAGGCAGGGCTATGGGGTGGTTGGCTGCCGAGCGGGTTCGCCCGCCGGCCCCCGATTGGCGCGCTCGGGCGCGGGCGTTTTCCGCAGGCCGCCGCGGCGGGCGGCGACGACGAGCCAAACCGTTCCGGCGACCATCATTCCGAGGCTCTCCAGCTGCGCCGCGGTGAGACCGGCGAAGACGTGGTCATTACGGCGGATGAACTCGACCAGGAAGCGCTCGGTTCCCGCATAGACGAGATAGATCGCAAACAGCACCCCGGCCCGGAAGCGGTCGCGCAGGTTCCAGAGGATCAGCGCCCCGATCCCCATCGCCAGGGTCTCGTAGACGGGGGTTGGATGGACCTTATGACGGGTCGGAAGCGTGCCGTCCGGGTATGCCATCGCCCACGGTCCATTCCACTGCTTGCCGTAGTCGCCGTCGCCGGAGAGCTGACATCCGATGCGGCCGATCGCGTAGCCGAGGGCAAGCGCCGGAGCGCAGAGGTCGAGCAGGGTGAGTCCGAGGAATCCGCGATACCAGGCCCATCCCAGCACCGCGAGCGTGCCGCCGATCGCGCCGCCGTACCAGACCAGCCCAGAGCCGGAGAGGAGCTCATTCGAGTGGTAGGCGTTGTTCTGGACGACGTAATAGAGCCGCGAGCCGACCACTCCGCCGACCAAGCCGCTGAAGATGATCTCGTATGCCCAGTCGACCGGCTTGCCGAGCTCCTTCAGCCGCCGTCCCACCACCGCCCCGGCGGCGAGGAAGGCGAGCGCGAACATCAGCCCGAAGGTGTGAAGTGTGACTGGGCCTAGATTGAGGTCGGGGTACATGGATCAGCTGGCGAGGAACAGTGGCATCCCATTCGGTGTAGCCATAGCCCCGGGGAGAATCGAACTCCCGTTCCCAGGTTGAAAACCTGATGTCCTAACCATTGGACGACGGGGCCGCCGGGCACCAAGTCTAGGCAGCCATCCTGGCGCTCAGCCCAGCAGCCGCTCCAACAGCGCCTTCTGCGCGTGGAGGCGGTTCTCAGCCTGGTCCCAGACGGCGGAGCGCTCGCCGTAGAGCATCTCCTCGGTGATCTCCTCCCCTGGGTGGGCGGGGAGGCAATGCAGGACGATCGCCCGGTCGGCGGCCCCGGCCAGCAGCTCCGCGTCGACGCGGTACGGCGAGAGCGCCGCCACCCGTCGCTCCGCCTCGGCCTCGTCGCCCATGCTTACCCAGACATCGGTGTAGACCGCGTCGGCGCCCTCTACCGCGGCGTGCGGATCGTCGGTCAACGTCGCGCCGTGCCCTTCCTCGAGCCGGTAGTCGGCCGGCGACGCAATCCGCACCTCCACCCCGGCCAGACCGCCGAGGATCGCCAGCGATCGCGCCACGTTGTTGCCGTCGCCGACGTAGGCGAGCCGCAGCCCGTCCAGTTCGCCGAAGCCTTCCTTGAGGGTGAGCAGGTCGGCAAGCGCCTGGCAGGGGTGATGCGACGGGGTGAGTGCGTTGATCACCGGCACCGAGGAGGACTCCGCGAGCTCGGAGACGATCGTGTGCGAGCCGGAGCGGATCACGATCGCTTGCACGTAGCGCGACAGAACGCGGGCCGTGTCGCCGATCGACTCGCCGCGTGCGAGCTGCAGCTCGTCGCCGCGCAGCACAAGCGGCGTACCGCCCAGCTCCGCGACTCCCACCTCGAACGAGATCCGGGTCCTGGTCGAGGGCTTCTCGAAGACCAGTGCCACGCTGCGCCCGGCCAGTGCCTCTGCGGCCTCGCCGCGCTCGCGCCCCTGCTTCAGCTCGGCCGCGCGGTCGAGCAGCTCCGCGAGATCGTCACGGCTCAGCTCTTCGCCGGTCAGAAAATGCCCCTTCAAGGCGCGGATACTACGCGGGTGCAGATCCACGCCATCACTTGGAATCTCTTCCACGGACGCGACGCCCCGCCGGATCGCTCGCTCTACACCTGGCGCTCGCGGTTGCTGAAGATCACCGAGCGCGGGCCCGAGTTCGCCCAGGTCAATCGCAGCCTGTTCACCGAGTTCGCGACGGCGCTCAGCGGAGTGCGCTGGGACGTGGCCCTACTCCAGGAGACCCCACCGCGCTGGGCGCCGCGGCTCGCCGAGGCGCTGGGGGTCGAGACCCACCTCACGCTCACTTCACGCAACCGGCTGGCGCCGTTCAGCGGATGGATTGCCGAGCTGAACCCCGACCTGATCGCCTCCAGCGAGGGCGGCTCCAACCTGACCATGCTGCGGGGCGCCATGCTCGAGGGAGCCGACCCCGCGATCGCCGAGCGCCGCGAGCTGGTGATCCACGAGGGGCGCCCGGAGCGACGCACGATGGCCTTTACCCGCACCTCGTCCGACCTCTGCGTCGCCAACCTGCACGCCACCAGCGACCGCCCCGACCTGGCCGGCCCGGAGGTGCTGCGTGCCGCCGAGACCGCGATCGGGTGGGCGGGCGGCGCACCGTTGTTGTTCGGAGGTGACCTAAACCTGCGCCCGGCCGAGCAGCCGGAAGTGTTCGAGCAGCTGCGAGATGGCTACGGACTGGCGCCTCCGACCGCACCCCATTCGATCGACCACCTGCTTGCGCGTGGGTTGGAGGTGATCGAGGAGCCCATCACGCTGCCCCACCCCGAGGTCGTCCGCGAGCCGAGCTTTCACGGACCGCTCGGCATCTGGCGGCGCGAGGCCGGGCGTCGCGTACGCCTCTCCGACCACGCCCCGGTCGGCGCGGCCTACGAGCTCGCAACCGCATCGGACGCAGAGCGCTGACCTGACCCGCGCACCCCGGCGGAATGAGATAGTGGGGCCAACGAGCGCAAGGGAACCGGAAGGAGACTGAGATGGCCGCCAAGCGAGGTACCAGCAAGAAGAGCACGGCGAAACGGAGCAGCGCAAAGCCCGGCGGGTCGGCCGGCGCCGGCGGTCGCCGCCCCGGCAAGTCGAGCAGCGCCGCGACCGCCGGCCTCGACAAGAGCATCGAAAGCTTCCGCGACAGTCTCGAGCGAAGCCTGACGCTCAGTCGCGATCGCCTCCAGGAGGTCGTCGACGACGCGGTGAGACGCGGCCGCATGCAACGGCGTGACGCCGAGAAGCTGGTCTCCGACCTGGTCAGCCGCAGCCGCAGCCAGACCAGCTCACTGCTTCAGGATCTGGAACAGATGGCCGAGCAGGCGCGCAAGGAGCTGCGCGGCCGTACCTCGCCGGCCCGGCGGCAGGCGACCCAGGCGGCGC
>JALYTG010000087.1 GCA_030854405.1 Chloroflexota bacterium
ACGTTACTGGGGCACGACCCCGGTCTCGGGGCTGCTCGCGTTGCTCGACGAGCAGGAGGCACGAGGGGGGCCGAACCTCATCCTCCGTCTGTACCGGGGCAGGGCGCTGGCGATGCTTGGCCGCTTCGACGAGGCGCGCGCGATACTCGCCGAAGCGCGTGCCGAGCTGGCCGATCGCGGCGGCGGAATGCCGCTCGCGACGGCGAAGACCCATGCTTCCGTCGAGGTCGAACTGTTGGCCGGCGATCCCGCCGCCGCCGCCGAGTTCGGAGAAGAAGGGTGCAGGCTGCTCGACGAGCTGGGGGAACAGTCCGTCCTGTCGACTGCGGCCGGGATGCTCGCACAGGCACTCTATGCGCTCGACCGGCTCGAGGAGGCCGACGGCTGGGCCGGCCGCGCGGCCGAGCTCGGCGCCAGCGACGACGCGTACACGCAGATGCTCTGGCGGCAGGTCCGGGCGAAAGTGCTCGCGCGTCGCGGCGAGTACGCCGAAGCGGAGCGGCTCGCTCGCGAGGCGGTGGCTGTCGGCGAGGAGACCGACATGCTCGACGCGCAAGGGGGCACGTACGCCGACCTCGGCGAGGTGCTGTCACTCGCCGGCCGCCCGCAGGAGGCTGCCAAGGCGCTCGAGCAGGCGCTCACGCGCTACGAGCGCAAGGGAAACGTCGTCATGGCCGGACGGACGCGGTAGCGGCTCGCCGAGCTCCTGGACGCAGCGCCGCGCTGAGCGCACGACCGGACGCGCCGCGGGGGTGGCCGTGGTCGATCCCGCTGTTGGCCATCGTGGCCGCTGGCTCTCTCGTCCTGTGCGTGCACGGGTCGCCGGCGGCCGTCATCTGGTTCGCCATCGACGGAGCGATCCTGGCCGTGATTGGGTACGTCGCGCTTTGAGGGAGCTCATAGTCAGTCTGCCCCTTTCGGCCAGCGTGACAGGGGGTCAGTGTGAGCGTAGTCGCGGCGACGCTGGCCGGCTCCGGTCTGTACCCTTGTCCGTACCCTGTAGCCGGTCGGAACACCCCGGACTTGGCCGGATCTCACCGGAACTCTCGTGCTCAGCCGGATTCCACCGGACCGATGCGGCGATTCCGGTATGCGGTACCAATAGACGACCTTTGCGTTCCCTGCAGGATAGTCGTCGGGCGGATCAGCTCGGTGGCGCCGGCGACCTGGCCGAGTGCGAACGACGCAGTGTCCAACCGAGCTCCGGATCCTCTCATCACGCTTGCGTGACACTCACGAACATCGCCACCACGGGCGACCCGCCGGCAGGGTCCGATACTGGGCTCGAGATGGCATGGACCTGTCCCGTCTGTGAGCGGCCCGGGAAGCGCACGCGCGAGCATGTCTTCGGCCGCTGGCTCGCCGAGCTGTTCGGAGTTCGCACCAGCCGGTGATGACCTTCAGTAGCCGGGACGGCGCGCTTTGGTCGTCGCGTGGCTTCGAAGTCGTAGTTGACGTCTGCGCCGCGTGCAACCAGGGCTGGATGAGCAACCTCGAGTCGGCGTTCACACCTAGCCTCGACGCGCGCACGCCCAGCGCCGGCGTCCGTCTACAATCGACGGACCAGATGATGGACGAGGCACTCACCCGGCTCGGCATGCCCGTTCCGGATTCCGCGCTCGCGCGGCGAGCCCGCGAGCTCATCGCGGACGTTGCGGCACCCTTCCTTGTGAACCACTCGGTCCGGAGCTATGCCTGGGCCGTCGAGCTGGCACGGCACGACCGGCTCCAGTTCGATCCCGAGATCCTCTACGTGTCCGCGATCCTCCACGACATTGGCCTGGTTCCGGCGTACGACCTCGGCGGCTGCTGCGAGGTCGACGGCGCGATCGCAGCGGAGCGGCTCGTGGGCGAGGCCGGGGGACCGGAGGCGCGCGCCCGAGCGATCTACGACGTGATCGCGCTGCACCATGTCGAGACCCTGCCGCCCGATCCCGCGTCCGAGGTCGTGCTGCTCTGGGACTCGACCGGCACCGACGTTACCGGCCACCGCTTCGCCGACGTTCGACCGGCGATCATCCCCGGATTGCTTGCCGCGTATCCCCGGGTCGATTTCAAGCGGGAGTTCACCGCGCTCTTCGTCGACCAGGCGTCGCGCAAGCCGACCTGCCCGGCTGCGGAGATGGTCGCCACGGGCATGCTCGAGGAGATCGCGCAGGCACCGTTCGATAGCTAAGCGTCGCGCGCGGCCGCTGGGCTCAGCGCGGCGTCGCGTCCGTGGGCACGAACGCCGGACCGTTGGCCCGCCGTAGTCGCGGCCAGCACCGGCAGCGGCGTCCGCTGGACTACCCGCAGCGCGAGCGGACACGAAGCATCGATTCCGGGTCATCCGGTTCTGCCCAGCCGCTGCGTGCATCGCGACGCCGTATCTCACGACTCGAACCGACGACTACAAAGACGACAGCTTGGAGAACCTGCCCGATGCGGCTAGGCGCTCAACGGCTGGACGGATAATCAGCGTGTGACTCTGCGCATCGACACCTCGCGCGCGCTCCGCTCGCATCACAATCACGTCGAGCTCGTGAAGTCCGTCGTCGCCGCGCCGCCGAGCCTGCGCCGGACGGATCGGGGTGGAGCTCCATGATCGACAGACGAAGGGGAACATCATGAACGAGTACGCGGTCGTGAACCCGGCCACCGGGGAGACCGTGGCCCGCTACAACCGCTTCACCGATGCCCAAGTCGAGCAGACCCTCGGTACGGCCGAGGCGGGGTTCGAGACCTGGCGGAAGTTCCCGGTCGCCGAGCGGGCCGCGATGGTCCGCCGGGCGGCCGAGCTGCATCGGGAACGTCGGGAGGCACTGGCCGCCATCATCGTCCGAGAGATGGGCAAGGTGAAGGCTGGGGCGCTCGCCGAGGTCGACTTCGCCGCCGACATCACCGAGTTCTACGCGGATCAGGCGGATGTGATCACCGCCGATCAGCCGCTCACCATCCTTGGCCAGGGCACCGCCGTGATCCGGCGCAGCCCTCTGGGTGTGCTTCTCGGGATCATGCCCTGGAACTTTCCCTACTATCAGGTGGCCAGGTTCGCGGCGCCGAACCTGGTACTCGGCAATGCGATCGTCCTGAAGCACGCGTCGCAGTGCCCGGAGTCGGCCGCGGCCATCGAGGCGATCTATCGCGACGCCGGGCTGCCGGAGGGCGCCTACCTCAACGTCTATGTCAGCAACGAGCAGGCCGCGATGATCATCGCCGATCCGCGGATCCAAGGCGTATCGCTGACCGGCTCGCAGCGAGCCGGGGCGGCGGTCGCCGAGATGGCCGGGCGGCACCTGAAGAAGGTGGCCCTGGAGCTCGGCGGCTCGGATCCGTTCCTGCTGCTGGCCACCGATGATCTTGATGCGGTGGTGGCGGCGGCTGCGCAGGCGCGGCTGGAAAACAGCGGCCAGTCCTGCAATGGCGCCAAGCGGTTCATCGTGGTGGACGGGTTGTACGAGGCGTTCCTGACAAAGTTCACCGCAGCGATGGCCGCGGCGCCGATGGGTGACCCGCTGGTCGAGGAGACGGTGCTCGGGCCGATCTCGTCGGTGGCCGCGGCGACCCGGTTGCAGGACCAGGTCGACCGGGCGGTGGCGCAGGGCGCGACCGTGGTCACCGGCGGCTCCCGGGACGGTGCGTACTATCCGCCGACCGTGCTGACCGGCGTGACGCCCGAAATGGAGGCCTATCGGGAGGAGTTCTTCGGACCAGTCGGAGTCGTCTACCGGGTGGCCGACGAGGACGCAGCGGTCACGCTGGCCAATGACACCAGCTTTGGGCTGGGTTCGTACGTGTTCAGCAACGATCCGGAGCAGGCGGCCCGGGTCGCCGATCGGATCGAGGCGGGCATGGTCTACATCAATCTGGTGGGGGCCGACAGTCCCGAACTGCCGTTCGGCGGCATCAAGCGCAGCGGTACGTCCCGTGAGTTGGGTCTGCTGGCGGCCGATGAGTTCGTGAACAAGAAACTCATCCGTACCGCCGGCTAGCTGTGATTCCCAGAGACGTTGTTGACGAATGAGAGCTCCGCTCCATGGTTCGGGGGTTCCGCACCCAAGCCCGGAGGAAGCTCCCGTGGCCCATCGTACGGCGCGTCTCAACGTCTTTGGCCGACAGCTCCTGGTGACCCGGATCGAGCTCGACCGCTGGCCGGCGGCCAAGGCCGCTGAAGCCGGGAATCGTGGGCAGCGGCGTGCTGATCGCGTCGCTGATGGCCGCCGACCTGATCGACGAGTACCTGCTCTTCATCCACCCGCTGGTGCTCGGCAGCGGACGGCGCCTGTTCCCTGAGGGGGTGGAGGTGGCGCTGCGACTCGTCCACGGCGTCATCACGCCAGCCGGCATGGTGATCGCCACGTACGAGCCGGTGCGGGAACGAACGTGGAGCGTCGAGATCGTGGCTGGCCGAATCGCCGACGTGAGGGAGAGATCGCGCGGGACGGCTTCGCTGTCTCCCGGGCGTGGGCAAGTCAGGCCCGATCAGGGTTGTACTCGGCGCGCTCGAGACTCCTCCCCGCGAATGTCTGATGGCGCATTGCTCTAGCTGAGGTCCCTTATCTGAACCCTTATCGACCCTGTGTCATGCGTTTCATGCGTCTCTTGGTAGCACTGGGTAGACGCGGGTGAGACGTATGAGACATTTCACCAGGAATCCGGTATGCGGTACCAGCACTCGTCCCAAGGCCGGATTCGTGCTCAAATCGAGCCGGACTAGCCTCGGATCGGTGCCGTCTGAACCCTCATTCGAACCCTTCACCCGTTCGCATCGGTCTGCGGAATGGATCGGCCACGCATCCGCGCGACGCCACAAGATGTGGGCGACAACGGGCCTGCGACACCAGATATCGGGGTATTGGGAACGGCTTCGTCGCATCGTGGAAGGACTGGATCGCACGGTCTTGACCGCCCGGACCCGCGATCCCACCGCGAACGGCCAGCGTTCGGGCCGACCGAGGGAGTAGGCTGTCGGGCGTGAGCGACCACGCTCACGTCTTGGTCGTCAGTCGACGGAGGCCGACCGATGGAGCATGATCTGGCCGCGGTCGTGCGGCGGTACGACGAGGTCTGGGCTGAACGAAACGTGGCCCGCCGTCGAGAGATCCTCGCCGCGATCTGGACCGACGACACCATCTACCTCGACCCGGATGTCCCGGATGGGCTCGTCGGACCGGACGCCCTGGTGGACTTCATTGACGCGTCGTTCGAGCAGTATCCGGGCCTCGCGATCTCGGCTATCAGCGAGGTCGCCGTGCTGCGCGATCGTGCCTGGTATCGGTGGCGACAGACCTCCGCCGACGGCCAGGCCGTCGACGGGACGGACTTCATCGAGTTCGACGCCGAGGGCCGGATCCAGCGCTTGACCGGCTTCTACGACTCATAGTCGAGACCCGAACCTCCGTCATTTCGCCGCGAGCGACCGGCGGTCCGGGCCGACCGGATGAGTTCGCGTTCCTTCGATCGGCCGACACGTTGTCCCTACCGGGGGCAGGACATCCTCCGTTCGGCGGAACTCGTCGGCCGGACACCCGTTTGCCCGGCTATGACCACGCGTTCGGCTGAACCCTTATTTGAACCCTGATGTCGTCTGACCCATATCTCCCATGCGTCTCTCGGGAGTCGCGCGTGAGCGTGGTGGGCAGCATGAGACGATCCGACCAGCATCCGATATGCGGTACCAACTCCACCCCATATGCACGAGAGTTCGCCTGTGCGGGTCCTATGGCCCGACTTCGCGGCTCCATGGTGGCCTCTGACCCCCTGACCGCAGGTTCGTTGCCTCCCGCCGGAGCCAGAACTTGGCTCGTAGCCATCATCGGAGGACGCTGCCTCCCGATTCACCGGCGACCGCGGTCTCGACCGACAGCGACGGCTGCCACACGACCTCGAAGGTGTGCACCGGCTCATCGAACCCCTTCAGGCTCAGCCTCCCACGCTTCCGGAAGACAAAGCCCTTCCCAAGGGCAAGGTCATGGACGGCATTCGAGACGAGGACGCTCCCCGGCTCGGCGCGACTGCAGAGGCGGGCAGCCAGCTGGACGACGGCACCGAAGAGGTCGTTGCGCTCGGTGACCGGCTCGCCGGCGGACATCCCGATGCGCACGCGCACGGGGATTCCACTGCTGTCGTCGGCTTCCGCCAGCTGGCGCTGGATCCGGACGGCGCTCTCGATCGCCCCGACGACCGATGGGAAGGCGGCCATCAGCCCGTCGCCTGTGTGCTTGACCTCCGAGCCGCCGTGGCGGCCGAGCGCCTCCCCAACGATCCGGTCGTGCGCGCGCAGCACGGCCATGGCGCGCGCATCGCCCAGCCGCTGAGTCAGGCTCGTCGAGCCTTCCATATCCGTGAAGAGGATGGTGCGGAAGGCGGTTTCGACGTACGGCTCGCCCGGCTGGTGATCGACGATGCCGCTCATGAAGCGTTGCACCGCCCGTTGGTCGACCTCGATGACATGACCCGGAACGGAGCCGTGCGACTCGCGGTGGACCGCCTCGACCGCGTCTCCGCTCGGCGCCTTCGCTAGGCAGAATGCGGTCTGGCGGTCGTCGTCGAACCAGTAGGTGAGGAACTGGACTCCGAACCGTCCCTGCACCTCGAGGTCTTTGAGGTGCATGGTGGCTGCGTCGACAGCCGTTAGGCCGGCGAAATCGTGGCGGTCCATGTAGAACGGCACGCAGTCAAGGATGCGCCACCCTGGGGGTCGGAGACAATACACTGCAGCCGTCCAGTATTCGCTTCCGGCGGGACGAAGTGATCTTGGCCTTGTTTCGCGGACAAGCGGGGCACGACCAGGTGTACGCGGTCGGCCTCGTGATGACCAACGCGCATATCGCCGATGTCCGGCCCCGTCACCTGCCGGGGACGCCATTCGGTGCCGCGGGCCCGTGCGGTGGTCGGGGGAGCCACCACCGTATTGGTGCCTGAGCCCTTATCGGTCGTGTTCCATGCGTCCCATGTGACCCATGCTGCGGACCCTGTCGCTCGGCGGGAAGTATGGCACGGAATACCACGCATCCGGTATGCGGTACCACACTCGCTCGATCGCGTTAGCCGGCGGGAGCGTCTTCCCCTGGCGGAGCCTGGACGGTGTTATTCACCGCGCGTTCTTGCGCCTGGTGTCAGGTCGGGTTGACGGCGCCGTCCTTTCGGCGTGTCCCGCTGGCGCCCGGGGCGGGACAGCGAGTGGGAGCTACACGTCGCCGTACAGGAAGAACTCGTACGGGTGCGGGCGGAGCGCCACCTCCTTGGCGGAGGCCCGCTTCAGGTCGAGCCACGCGTCGACCAGGTCGGGGGTGAAGACATCCCCGCGGAAGAGGTAGTCGTGGTCCGCCGCGAGCGCGTCGAGCGCCTCCTCCAGCGATCCCGGCACGTTGCGGATCTTCCGCTTCTCGTTATCGGGGAGCTCGTAGAGATCCTTGTCCACGGGAGTCGGCGGCTCGATCTCGTTCAGCACACCGTCCAGCCCGGCCATGAGCTGGGCTGCGAAAGAAAGGTACGGGTTGCACGACGGATCGGGCGAGCGGAACTCCAGGCGTCGAGCGGAGGGCTTGTCAAAGTAGGTCGGGATTCGCACGCAGGCAGAGCGATTCCGCTGCGAATAGACGAGGTTGATGGGCGCCTCGTAGCCGGGCACCAGACGACGGTACGAGTTCGTCGTCGGCGCAGCGAAGGCCAGGACCGATGCCGCATGCGCGAGCAGTCCACCGATGTAGTGGCGCGCGGTCGACGACAGAAGGGCGTAGCCGCGGGCGTCGTAGAAGATGTTCTTATCAGCGTCCCAGAGGCTCTGGTGGGTGTGCATCCCGGAGCCATTGTCGCCGTACATCGGCTTCGGCATGAATGTCGCCACGTAGCCAGCCTGGTGAGCGACGTTCTTGACGAGGTACTTGTACTTCAGCACCTTGTCGGCGGTCTCCACCAGCGTCCCGAAGCGGAGGTCGATCTCTGACTGGCCGGCGGTGCCGACCTCGTGGTGATGGACCTCGATCTCGATCCCGGAGGTGATCATTGTTGCAACGATGTCACTGCGCAGGTCCTGGAATCGGTCCATCGGCGGCACTGGGAAGTAGCCCTCCTTGTGTCGAGGCCGATGCGCCTGGTTGGCGACCCCGTTCGAGCCGGAGTTCCAGATCCCCTCCTCGGAGTCGATGAAGTAGTAGCCCTCGTGCGCGTTCTGATCGAAGCGCAGCGAGTTGAAGATGTAGAACTCGATCTCCGGCCCCCAGTACGAGGTCGTGGCGATGCCGGTGGTGGGCAGAAACTTCTCTGCCTTGCGCGCGACGTAGCGGGGGTCGCGGGTGTACGGCTCGCGGGTGATCGGGTCGATCACGTCGCAGATCAGGGCGAGCGTGGGAGTGCGCAGGACCGGGTCGATGAATGCGCTCGTCGGGTCGGGGATGAGCAGCATGTCCGATTCATGGATCTGCTGAAAGCCGCGGATGCTGCTGCCGTCGAAGCCGATCCCCTCGCTGAAGAGCGCCGGGGACAGCTCGCTGACGGGGATGGAGAAGTGCTGCCAAGTGCCGGGAAGGTCGATGAAGCGGAGGTCGACGATCGCGACGCCGGTCTCGCGTGCCTGCTCGAGCACGTCGGCGACGTCATGCGTACGCGCGGAGGCCGCGCCTTCAGGTCGAGTGGCGGCTGGTGCGATCTCGAGAACCATCGATGGCATGCTCCTGCTGTGGTCGCGCGGAACTTCCGGAACCGTATGCCGGAACCGTAGGCCGCGATGGGAGCGACGGAAAGGGGCGATCCGGTTGCGCTGGGCGGGGAGTGTTGTGCGAGGTGCACAAGAAGCCCGCTGGTGCCCGGGCGGCGTACGGCGGGGAGTCCGCCAGAGCTGACCGGACCAGGGAGTGCAGTATCCGGTGCCAAACCCTCGATCTCCCGCGGACCTCGACATGCCAGAGCTGCAGGGGTGGCTGTGCGAGGCCTAGACCATGCTGCCTCCCTCCTACGAGCGAACGATGCCACGTCTCGACGCCCTCATTCTTCTCCGGGAGGACCTTCGCGTTACGCGCATGGATCTGAGAACGCGGACATAGCAATAGTCGCCCCGGCAGTGAGCCGGGG
>JALYTG010000088.1 GCA_030854405.1 Chloroflexota bacterium
GAGCCCGAGCTCCTCTCCCGGTTGGATGTGGTGGTCGGCAGCGTCCACAGCCAGCTGCGCATGGAGGGAAAGGAGATGACGAGGCGCATGGTCACGGCCCTCGCCAATCCGCAGCTCGACATTCTGGGCCACTGCACCGGGCGGATGAAGACGGCTAAGCGGAATCGGCCGCCATCAGAGTTCGATGCCGAGATCGTCTTCGCCGCCGCGGTCCGCTTCGACAAGGCGATCGAGATCAACGCCCGTCCCGAGCGCCTGGATCCTCCGAAGCGGCTCCTGCGCCTGGCGGTGGAGGCCGGCTGCCGGCTGAGCATCGATACCGATGCCCACGCCCCGGGCCAGCTCGACTGGCTCGCGTACGGCTGCGAGCGGGCGGCCGCGTGCGGTGTCGAGGTGGCGTCGATCGTGAACGCGCTGAAAGCCGAGGATCTGCTCGGCTGGACGCGCTCGCACGAGACGCGGCAGTAGGCTTGCAGTCTCCATCGGCCAATCTGAGAAACAGGAGATGCGCCATGTCTGTCGCCAGGGTCACCGAGCTGTCCTGTACCTCAACCGAGAGCTTCGAGGCCGCCATCCGTGAAGGGATCGAGCGCGCCGGCAAGACGCTGCGCCAGGTGCGCAGCGCGTGGGTCAAGGAGCAGCGCGTGAATGTCGGCCGCGACGGCGGAATCGAGTTTCAGGCCAATATCCTGTTGACCTTCGTCCTCGAGGATTAGCTCTCGGCCAGGCCGATGCGTCTGCCGCTGCGCGTGAAGCGGCCCCGATAGGTCGGGTTCGAGATGCGGCCGTTGATCATCGCCGCGTCGATCGGCTTGCCGGAGCGTGGCGGCTGATAGCGTCCCCGCTCCGCGATGGCGCCTGCCAGCTCCGAAGCAGTCTGTGGGCCGCGGTCGCTGATGACCGCGATGATCTCCTCGTGAAGCGGTATGCGCGCGGTCGTATCGGTCTTCGAGCGTCCGGTGCGCCGCGCCTTCGAGGTGCTGGGTCGTGATGGCATGGCCGCCGCGGTCGCGGCTGGCGCCGGGGGAGCGGGAGCGACCGCAGCCAGGCTGTCGACCCGGCGCGAGAGCTCATCGAGGCGCGAGGCGAGCTCGGACAGGGCTGTATCGGAAGCAGCGGTCGGGGCGGCCATCGGGGTGCCGACCCGGACCGCATCCAGACGCTCCTCCAGCCAGCGGACGGCGAGCTCGCCGGGACGGACCCCCTCCTCGGCCGCCACCCGCTTCAGGATGCCGACACGGCGTGGGTCGAGACGAATCGACATTCCGGCATCCTCGCTCGGGCGGGGAGGGTAGGACGGCCGGTGCTGCTGCTGCCCATAGCGCTGCGGGCCGCCGAAGCCACCGGGTGGGCGATCCATATCCCGTGAGGGACGGTCGGCGCGGGGCGGGCGGTCGGGAAAACGCCGATCCGGATCCCGAGGACGCTCGAAGCGGCGTTCGCCACCGCCGGGGCGTCGGTCTCGTCGTTGCATCGGTCGCACTCTAGCACGCGCCTCAGAAGCTGCCGCTGGCGCCCGCTACACCGGCGCCATCAATGGCTACGTCACTGTCTGCGCGGACCGCTGCGCCCGGCTGCCGATCGTCGACTGGTGCGATTGCTATTGGGGAAGCCCCGACCAGCGGGTGGTCGACATCTCGTCCGCAGCTTGGCCGCTCATCACAGACCAGCCGCTCAGCCGTGGGCCGATCGGGGTGCAACTGGTGATCGACTAGCGACGCCGACTTCGGCTACGAGCAGTCGACCTTCACCTCGGCCGGCGGCTGCGCGACGGACGGCAGCCGCGCCTCGGAGGTCGTGCGCTGTCCGGCTCCGATCGAGCGCGTCACGACAGAGGTCCGCCCCAGGACGCTCCCGGTCGCGTCGCTGGCCACCACCTGGCACTTGGCGCGCCCTGCCCTCGTGCCGCGGTTCTCAACCGCGACGGTGACGACCAGGGCCTCGCCCGCGTCGGGCTGGGTGCGCACGACCTGCGCATCGAATGGCCCGACCCCGCGCAGCGCGAGGCTGGCAGCGATCGCCAGTCCCGCCACCGCCGCAACGATCGCGACTACCACGGTGGCGTGGTACTGGGTCGCCGACGGGGTCGCCATGCCGGCGCGGTTGCAGATCGCGCAGATCGTCTCGTCCGGACCGATCTCCAGGCCGCACTTGATGCAATGGCGCGCCTGATCCGTCATTCGCGGACGCCGGCCAGGCGTTCCCCGGCCGGAATCGGTATCGACAGCCGGTTCTCGGGGGGTGCCAGCGGGCACGACCAGCGTGCGTCGTAGACGCAGGACGGGTGATACGCGAAGTTGAAGTCGAGGACCAGCTCGTCATCCTCGGAGCCGAGGTCGGCGCCCTTGATCGAGTCCCACAGGTAGCGGCCGCCGCCATAGGTCTCCTTGCCGCTGGTCGCGTCCCGGAACGGAACGAAGATGCCGCCGGCGTAGCCCTCGATCCAGTAGACCCCCAGGCGAGACTCCGCGCCGCCAACCTCGAAGGCCACCTGGCCGATGCGACGGAAGCCCATGCTCCCTTCGCCCGAGCGCGGGAGCTCCGTCCCTGGTGCCTCGGCGTCCAGTTTGAACCGGCCTCGCAGCGCGAAGTCGGCGTCGTGGCGCCAGTAGGCGAGCCCTCGGAAACTCGGTCGCTCGTCGGCGGGAAGCGGCGACTGAGGATGCGAGCCGAAGAGCCGGTCCTTGGCGGCGCGGAAGGAGACGGCCCGCATCGGTCCCGGGCGGTTGTCGCGCCGCAGCGCCTCGTACATCGCGAAGACGCGGCGCCGGTAGTCGGCGAGGTCGAGGTGCTCGGAGGACATCGATCCATCCATGATGCGCGCAGAAGGGGCCGCCGGGAAACCGGCTGCCCCTTCTGCTGAGCTGCGGTCGGCAGGAAGCTAGATCAGGCCGTTATCGGTCAGCCACTTCTTGGCCACTTCGGCCTCCGTCTTGTGGTTGTTGACGATCTCAACCCCGAGCGCGGTGAGCTGATCGGTCGTGAGCTTTGCTGAGATGGCGTTCAGGGTCTCGGCAAAATCAGAGGGTGCGCTGTCGAGCAGATCCTTGCGCACCACGGGCGCCATATTGTCCGCCGGCTGCGACCGCTTGTCGTCCTGGAGCAGCACGAAGTTGAACTGCTGGATCGCCGGCTGCGTGGTGCACAGCTCGGCGACGTCCACGTTGCTGCTGTTCAGCGCCTCGGCCATTGGCGCGCTGCACGGCGCCAGGGGCACGACCTCGAGCTTGTCGGTGTCGATCCCGTATGAGTCGAGCAGTGCCTTGTGGCACGACGGGCTCGTCTTGCACTCTGGCGGAAGGCCCCATTTGAGCGGATCCGTGACGGCCGCCAGGTCGGTGAGCGTCTTGAGGCTGTACTTGGTAGCCGTCTCCTGGCGGACGACGAAGCCGTTCTGATCCTGTCCCGGCGCGAAATCGAGCAGCGTCAGGCCCAGTGGCTCGAGCGCCTTCTTCAGGTTCGCGGCCGTAACGTTCGGATCACCGGTCGCCTCAGCCTTGAGCTCCCGCGCCTCGCTGCCGATGTACTCCGGCATCAGGTTCAGCTGACCGTTCTTCAGCGCATCATTCGTCAGCTTGCGTGCCCCGAGGACCAGCTTGCGCTCGACCGTGTAACCCTTCGCCTCAAGGGCCTGGGCGTACATCTCGGCCACGAGCGTCGACTCATAGAAATCGGCGGAGCCGACGATGACTTTCGGCTTCGTCGCCGCGGCCGACTGGCTTGGTGACTGGCTGCTCCCACCCGCCGCGCAGGCGCTGATGACCAGCGCGAACAGCGACGCCCCGAGAGCGAGCCCGCGGTATTTCCGCATTGGGTTCTCCTTCTCCGGTCTGCGTTTGTACCGCGAATGCGGCAAATTCCGACCGAGTGTAGCAGCCCTCAATACGAGGGTCCGACCACTCGTTTCCGGCCTACAGGCCTCAGAGCGCGGGGCGTGGCGCGTCGACGTCAAGGCCCGCCGGCGAAGGCCAGGAGCGACGCATTCCCGGCGAGATGGCTGCCCGTTGGAGGGCAGCGAAGGCGAGCTCGGTCGCGATCGCCAGCAGGGCAACGATCACGGCCCCGACGAACAGCTGTGGGTCATCCTGCTGCTTGATGCCGTCGATGATGTACCGGCCCAGCCCGCCCGTTCCCAGCACCGCGCCGAGCGTCGCGGTGGCGACCACCTGCACCGCTGACGTCCGAAGCCCGGCAAGCACGATCGGCATGGCCAACGGCAGCTCGACCTGCACGAGCAGCTCCCTCTCGCGCATTCCCATGCCGCGACCCGCCTCGATCAGCTCGGCATCCACTTCGCGGATGCCGGTGAAGGTGTTGGTGACGATCGGCGGTATCGCCAGCGCGAAGAGCGCAATCACGGTCGGCGGAACGCCGAAGCCGAGGCCGAGGCCGGCGGTGATCGGCAGAAAGATGCCCAGGATCCCGAGCGAGGGCAGGGCGCGCCCGATGTTGGAGAGATTCACCGCCAGCAATGCGCCGCGGCCGGTGTGCCCGATATAGAGGCCGATCGGGAGCGCCACCAGGATCGCGGCGACGAGCGGGCCGCCCGACAACAGGAGGTGCTCCCCGACACGCGCCGGGATACCGCCTGAGCCGGTCCAGTGAGCCGGATCGAGCAGCCACGCGATCACCGCTCGCAGAAACTCCATGCGGCTAGCTGGCCCGCAACCGGGCCCACGGCGTGAGGGCCCGCTGAAGCCGCAGCAGGACGAGGTCCGCTCCGATGGCAAGCGCAACGGAGAGCACCGCGCCCACGTAGATCGGGGTCGAGAAGAATCGGTTGATGCCGATCGTGACGATCAGGTAGCCGAGCCCCCCCTGGCCGATGAGCGAGGTGACCGTGACCAGTCCGATGGTGGTGACGGTGGCGATTCGCAGGCCCGCCACGATCACCGGCAGGGCGATCGGCAGCTCGATGCGCCAGAGGCGCTGGGATGCGGTGAAGCCCATTCCGACCGCCGCCTCGCTGACGTCGGGCGGCACCGAGTCGAGGCCGGTGAGCACGTTCCGGACGAGGATAAGGACCGTGTAGCTCACCAGCGCAATCTCGGCCGAGAGGAGACTCAAGCCGGTGAACGGGAGCACCAGCGCGAAGAGCGCAAGGCTCGGAATCGTATAGAGCACGCCTGATGCCGCCAGGACCGGCCCCGAGAGCGAATGGTAGCGGCGGACCAGCAGCGCCAGGGCGAACGAGATGACGAAGCCGACGATGACGGCGATGACGGTCATGACGATGTGTTCGCCAAGCCGGCGACCGATCTCGCCGAGGTTATCGACGATCCAGTCGAAGCGGATCAGCGGTTCCTCCGGCATCCGCTCAGCTCACCGCCTCGGCGGTAACCGGCGCACGCAGTACCTCGCCGATCTTGTCGACGCTGATCAGGCCGATCACAGCGTCGCGCTCGTCGACGACCACGCCGAGCTGCACGCTGGAGCTGAGCATCGCCGACAGCGCGTCGCGCAGGGTCGACTCTGGCTCGAGCGTCGGCGCTCCAGGTGTCGCCGCCGTGGGGTCGACCGTGCCATCGCCGGCCAGGTCCCCCCGATCGACCCAGCCGAGGGGCCGGCGGCGCTCGTCGACGAGCAGCGCATAGCCGATCTCGCCCGTCGCCTCGAGCCGCTTCCGGGCTGCCGCGCGCGGCTCTCCGGCGTGGACGATCACCGGCTCGATGAGGGGAACATCCTGGACGCGGCCGAGTGAGAGGCGCTTGAGTCCGCGGTCCGCCCCGACGAAGCGCTCGACGAACTCCGACGCCGGCCGAGCGAGGATGGCGTCCGGGGTGTCGTACTGGGCGAGGATGCCGCCCTTCTGCAAAATCGCGATGCGGTCCGCCATCTTGATCGCCTCGTCCACGTCATGTGTCACGAAGACGATCGTCTTGCGGACCTTGGCCTGCAGCCGCAGGAACTCGTTCTGAAGCCGGTCACGTCGAATCGGATCGACGGCACCAAAGGGTTCGTCCATCAGCATCACCGCCGGATCGGCGGCCATGGCGCGCACGACCCCCACTCGCTGCCGCTCGCCGCCTGAAAGCTCGGCTGGATAGCGGCCGCGATAGGTCGTGGGGTCGAGCCCGACGAGATCGAGCAGCTCGTCGACGCGGTCGCGAATCCGCTGCTCGTTCCAGCGCAGGAGGCGCGGCACCACCGCAACGTTCTGGGCAACCGTCAGGTGCGGAAAGAGGCCAACCTGCTGGATCACATAGCCGATCCTCCGGCGCAGCTCGACCGCGGGCAGGCTCATCACGTCGGTTCCGTCGATCGTGACCCGGCCGGCGGTCGGTTCGATGAGCCGGTTGACCATCTTCATGGTGGTCGTCTTGCCGCTTCCCGACGGTCCGACGAGCACGCAGATCTGCCCAGCGGGGATCGTGAAGGTCAGGTCGTTGACGGCGGGCTCGCCGGAGCCCGTGTAGCGCTTGGTGACGTGGTCGAAGGCGACCACCGCTCCGCTTGCTCCTGCCACCGGGGCATCATACGAGCCAGCTCCGGCCAGGGGCGGAACGCCATCCGTTCCCAGATGGGTGTCGGCCTTCATGGCGTTGAGCCGGCATCGGTCAGATGCCAGATGCGAAGCTCAGGATTCTGGTAGGCGAGTGCGAACTCATCGCTCGCCCCGAAATCGGTCGGGGTCGTGCAGTCGCTCGGCCGCGCGGCGTCGATGACGTAGCTCGCGTGGAGGCTCCGCATCAGATCGGCCGACAGGACTGGCAAGCCTGCGCAATAGATGCTATGGACCTGGGCAATCCGCTCGTCGGGCCCATAGCCCAGGTTCGCGATATACGGGCCGAAGGTAGTGAGGCGCAGGCGCCCGGCCGGGTCCGTCAACGAGTTGACCCACCCATCGGTGACGAAGACGCTGCGTGGCGGCGTCTTGGCAGCGACCCAGTCGGCGGCGGCAAGCTGCTGCGCTGAGAGGACCTGCAGGTCCGAGGTCGCGGTCCAGACCGCCACCAGCAGCGGGGCCGGTGTGCTGACGGCGAAGAGCGCGACGAGCGCGGGTGCCGGCCAGCGGCGGACGAGCCAGCCGGCGAGGATCGCGACCGCGATCCACATCGCCTGGAAGTACTTGTTCATGTCGAACGCAATCACGCTCACCTGCACGATGTTCGGCACCCAGAAGAGGAGCGCCACCCATGCGGCCAGGAAAGCTCGGCGCGGAACGCCTTCGAGCAGCAGCGCGTCGAGCGCCAGCACGAAGGGCAGTCCCAGGTTGGTGAGGTAGAAGAAGGCGACCGCGGCCGGCCCATCCTTGATAGGGGCCGACTCCCAACCACGGACCAGCTGCAGCGAGCCGGAGTCGGCCGACTGCAGCAGCGCTGGGAGGGCGAAGGGCAGCGCAAGGACGTAGGGGGCGAGGAAGAGGAGCGCGTTGCGCGGGGAGTCGAGCCGCCGGCCGATCAGCACGTAGAGGAGCGCCAGCCCCAGGAACGCCGGGAAGAAGAAGAAGTGGAAGGGAGCGAGCAGCGCGCCCAACGCGCCCGCAAGCCCGATAAGCACCGGTCGGTCTCGCCAGCCCTGCCGCCGCTGCTCAGCGGTGGGCAGGCCTGCCACCAGGAGGAGCAGCCCGCCGACCAGGATCGGCAGCCCTGCCGTCGTGGCGCGATGCACCAGCAGCCCCGTGCCCATCACCGATGGGATGCGGAAGTAGGGCCAGCCCGTCAGCCACTGGTTGTCGTAGCTGTTTGCGGCGACCAGCTTCAGTGGATCGCCGAGCGTCGACAGATCGCCGATGAAGCGGAGATAGCCGAGACCGCCACCGAAGATCGCCAGGGCAGCGGCAATCAGCGCGGCGCGGCGCGCCCGCGGCCCGCGTACCAGGTGGCGAGCGAGGGCGTGGACCAGGAGGGCCAGCGCTCCGGCAAGGATCGCGGACTGGACCACCATGGCGGGGACCGAGAAGAGGCCGGCGGCGGACGCCGCCATCGCGGCGTGCAAGTCGGCGAACCAGTGATAGACGAGCGGCAGGCCCGCGAAGTACGGCACCTGCGGGGGAAAGTTGCCGGCGTTCAGCGACTGCGCGATCCCCAGGTGAACGCCCAGATCGCTCCAATTCGACCCGCCCGACGTTACGCCCTGCAAAGTGACCCGCCAGAGGCTGATCCCCAGGACGCCTCCCACGAAGAGCGCGGCCAGGCCGGCGAGCGCGAAGGCCGACCACGAGCGGCGAAGCGCGCGGAGCGGGCCGGCGAGGTCAAGCGGACCTTCGCGCCAGGCGTGGACGGCGAGAAGCAGGGCCAACAGCAGGGCTGCGGCGAACACCACCCCACGCCCGTAGCCGCCGCTGGCCAGCGAGAGCCACCAGACCAGGTGGCTGCTCAGTAGGACCGAGATGACGATCGAGAGGCCCAGGCGGCCGGGCGCTTCGATCCGCGGACGCGCGAGCGCCACGATCGCCCAGCCGGGCGCGACATACAGGAGCGGCCATACCACCAGGATCGCGATGACGGGCAGCGTCCAAGCGGCGCCGAGCAGCGCAAGCGAGAGCCCCGCCACCACCGCGGCTCGCATCGCGCGCGCCGTGGCCAGGCTGCGGCGAACATCCATCGGCTCTCTGATGGCGGTTGGCGGGAGCATCGGCAGCCGATCATAGCCCGGCCGTAGACTGCTCCGACCGATGCGCTTCCGCCTCGTTGCTCCGCTGCTCGCCGTTATCGCAGTGCTGCTCGTTGCCGGGCTCGCGCTGCTGGTCAGCAAGCACGTGACGGATCCGATCGACGTCGCTTTCATTCGGGGCGTGCGCGACCCCGCCCTGGTCGCTCCCCTGGCCTGGCTGCGTCAGATCACCGAGCTCGGGTCGACCACCGCCATGACGATCCTCGCCATCCTGCTGCTGCTCGCTGAGCTTCTCGCCCGCCGGCCATGGACCGGGATCGCGGCGGCCGCGACCATCGGCCTCGCCGCGCTCGTCAACGAGCTCACCAAGGGGCTCATCGAACGGACCCGCCCCGACCTGATCCAGCCGATCGTCACCGAGCACGGG
>JALYTG010000265.1 GCA_030854405.1 Chloroflexota bacterium
GCCCTCGAGTCGGCGTGGGCGACGCCGACCGGCGGTCAGACCGTCGAGAGCAGGCGCGGGACGATCAGCTCGGATGCGGCCAGGTCCTGGATGGCCAGGCCGACACTCTTGAAGATCGTGATCGCCTCCGGATCGCGCCTGCCCGCGTAGTTGCGGGTCAGGCTGCCGATCTCGATCACGTCCCCCTCAACCAGCTCGCCCGCCTCGATCGCGGCCAGCACGTCCCCGGCTTCGACCAGCGCGGCGCCGCGTGAGTCGACGGCGACCAGCGCCGCCCTCCGAAAGAGCGGCGGCGGCAGCTCGACCATGTCGGGCCGGAACGCTCCGATCGCATTGACGTGCGTCCCCGGGCCTACCCAGTCGGCATCAAAGACTGGATCGTTAGATGTGGTGGCGCAGCAGATGATGTCGGCGCCCTGGATTGCCTCCCTGGCGCTGCCGACGGCAACGACCCGGGCGTCGTCGGAGAACCGTCCCGCCAACGCGTCGCGGCTTGGGCCTCGAGCGTAGACACGCACCTCGCGGATGGGACGGACGGCCAGCACGGCGCGCACCTGCCACGCTGCCTGGGCCCCGGCACCGATCTGGGCCAGCACGGAGGCATCCGTTCGTGCTAACAGCCTCGTGGCGGCGCCAGTGCCAGCTCCGGTGCGGATGGCGGTCAACTCGGCTCCGTCGAGCAGCGCCCGCGGCGTGCCGGTTTCGGCGTCGATCCATAGGAGGATCGCCTGTACTGTCGGTAGGCCGCGCGCCGCGTTGGCCGGCGTCACCGTGACGAGCTTGATCGATGCGCCCAAACCGCCACGCCGAAGGCCCGGCATCAGGAGCAGGTCGCCGTTCGGCATGGCGACTCGCGATCGCGCGGGCGACGCATCGCGGCCGCCAGCCACGTCGCGGTAGGCCTGCTCGACGGCGTCGATCAGCTCGACGACCGGCACTGCGGATCGGAGGGCATCGGCATCGAGAAAAGGAAGCGCGGTCATCAATTCGAACGGGTCTGGCGCACGGGGGTAAGGTAGGAAGCCAGGCGCATGGGTTTGCCATCATGCCACGGCGCTGCGCAGTGCCACGGCACGGCGCTTGCGTAGGAGGTCGGCATGCTGCGCACTGTCCGCGACGAGATCGACGCGCTCCTCTGGATCATACGCACGATCGTGCTCGGGGCGCTGGTAGGGGCCATCTGGCGCGAGCTGAGCAAGCCGCCGGCTGAGCGCACCTGGAACGGGCGGCTGCTGGGGATCGTCCCGTACGACCTTCGCGTCCCCACCCTCGCTCGCCTGCGCGACAGCTACTTCAATACCCGGAGTAATGCGCTCTTCACCTCGCAGCCGATCGGGGTCGGCTGGTCGGTGAACATCGCGGCAGTCCTGAAGCGGCTCGGCGTGATCGGGACGCGGACCCGCCGGCGGAGCGACTGATCCGGGCTCAGCCGTCGACCGCTGGAAGCGGCCGGAGGCGTTAGGATCGGCACCGATGAATCTGTTTCCGGTGCTCCTGGGCGCACACATCGGCCTGGCGATCGCCCTCCTGCTGCCGAGCGTGGCCCTGCCGTTCATCCTGCGCGGCGGTCGTGAACCGGGCGCGGTAGCCCGGAGGCTGCTGGCGGTGCACGGCAATGGGACGCTGCTGATCGGGCTCGGCCTGGCCCTCACCGGTGCGGCGATGCTGACGATCCTCGGCCCATCCCTGTTGCGCCAGCCGTGGTTACTGGTGGCCCTGTCGCTGTATGCCATCAACCTGCTGGTCGCGGGCTTCATCAGCCGTCCCAACCTGCGGCGCCTGATCGGGATCGGCGCCAGCGACGCCGCGACGTGGCGACGCCGCGCCCGCCAGCAGCGTTACGTGGCGTACGGCATGGCCGCGGTCATCGGCGCCATCGGCTTCCTGATGAGCACGAAGCCGCAGCTGTGGTGACGGTCAGAAGGGGAACGGGAGGGGCCGTCCGGTGATCCAGTAGATCGCCACCACGATCAGGAGGACGGCGGCGACGAAGATCAGGAACGGGCGCAGGACCTCCATCATGGCTCGGCTCCGGGCAGTTGCGCCGATTGTACGTCCGTGCAGTACCGCCTCATCAGTTTAGAATCCAGAGCGTGACCCTCCAGCTTCACGATGCGCGCCGTGGCGGGCCGTATCCCTTCGAGCCGATCGGGGACGGGCCGGTGGGCCTCTATGTGTGCGGCGTCACGCCATACGATGCCGGCCACCTGGGGCACGCCTTCACGTACGTGAGCTTCGACGTCCTGCATCGATACCTGGAATACCTTGGCCATGACGTGCGGTATGTCCAGAACCTGACCGATGTCGACGACGACATGCTGCGCAAGGCACGCGAGAGCGGAGAGGATTACCTGGCGCTCGGCAACCGGCACGTGACCACGTTTCTGACCGAGATGGCTTCGCTCAACTGGCTGCCGCCCCACGTCATTCCGCGCGCGACGCAGCACATTCCCGAGGTGCTCGCGCTCATCGCGCGCCTGATGGAGCGTGGATATGCCTACGCGGCGGAGGGGCATGTCTACTTCTCGATCGACTCCTGGCCGTCATACGGCGAGGTGTCCCGCATCCCGCGCGAGGCCATGCTGCCGATCGCCAACGAGCGAGGCAACGTTCCGCAGATGCCCGGCAAGCGGGACCCGCTCGACTTCGTGGTGTGGCAGCGATCGGCGCCCGACGAGCCATCCTGGGATTCGCCCTGGGGGCCCGGGCGGCCGGGCTGGCACATCGAGTGCTCCGCCATGTCGATGCGCTATCTCGGGAACCGCTTCGAGATCCATGGCGGCGGGGCCGACCTGATCTTCCCCCACCACGAATCCGAGCTCGCACAGTCGGAGGCGGCGACCGGGGAGCATCCGTTCGTCGCATGGTGGATGCACGCGGGGATGCTGCGTCACGAGGGCGAGAAGATGAGCAAGTCGCTTGGCAACCTGGTGCTGGTGCGCGACCTGTTGCGCTCATACCCGGGCGACGCAATCCGCCACTACCTGGTCTCCCATCACTACCGGGCGGAGATCGATTATGACGAGGGCGAGCTGGAGAGCTCGGCGATCATGGCGGCTCGGCTGCGCCACGCCTGCCTGATCGCCGAGCAGATCGAGCCCTCAGCGACTTCACTGGCTGATCCGACCAACCTCCATCC
>JALYTG010000089.1 GCA_030854405.1 Chloroflexota bacterium
GATGTAGATCGTGGTGAAGAGTGCGATCCAGACCACGTCGACGAAGTGCCAGTAGATGCTGACCGCCTCCACCGCCACGTGGTTGCCCGCTGAGAACTGGCCCTGCAGCGCCCGCGACAGGATCACCGTCATGCCGACCGCGCCGCCGAACACGTGCGCGCCGTGGAAGCCGGTCAGCGTGTAGAAGGTGGTGCCGAAGATCCCGTCACCGATCCCAAAGCCGAGCCGCGAATAGTCGTACAGCTGACCGAGGAGAAACAGGACACCGAGGATGAGGGTGAGGCCGACCCACAGGCGAAGGCCGCGCTGATCGCCGCGTCGGATCGCCGCCACGCCGAACTGCATGGTGAAGCTCGAGCTGACAAGGATCGCGGTCAGCACCGCCGCGAGCGGGAGGTCGAGCTCGCCGCCCTCGGGCGGGTGCCAGGCACCGGCGTGCGCGGCGCGCGAGTTGAAGTAGGCCGCGAAGAGTCCGCCGAAGAACATCACCTCGCTGGCGATGAACAGGAGCATGCCGACCAGCGGCGTCGGCATCCCGGCCTCGCGCCGCCCGCGTCCCGGCGCCGGCAGATCGGCGCCCTGGAGCTCGGCGCTGGTCATACCGCTCCTCCGCGCCGTTCGACGTCATCCGCCGGCTTCTCCACCACGTCGTCGGGACGGTCGGCGCTGTGCCCGTGGCCGTGGGTCAGGAAGAAGAGCGGACGCTCCGAATGGATCGGCGGCAGGCGGTCGAAGTTGTACGCCGGCGGCGGCGAGGTGGTCGCCCACTCGAGCGTGTTCCCCTCCCACGGGTCGTCGCCGGCCCGTTCGCCGTTGATGAAGGTCGCGACCACGTTGATCAGGAACGGGAAGATGCTGGCCGCAATCAGGAAGGCGCCCGCCGTCGAGGCGAGGTTCAGCAGCGTCCAGCCGGCATCGGGCGAGTAGTCCGCCACGCGTCGCGGCATGCCGGAGAGGCCCAGCTGATGCATCGGGAAGAAGGCAAGGTTGAACCCGATGAAGTGCATCCAAAAGTGGACCTTGCCGAGCCCTTCGTTGAGCCGGCGGCCGGTCATCTTCGGGAACCAGTAGTAGGTCGCCGCGAAGACGCCGAAGACCGACCCACCGAAGAAGACGTAGTGCAGGTGCGCCACCACGAAGTAGGTGTCCTGCAGATGGAAGTCGACCGCCGGACTGGAGAGCATCACGCCGCTCAGCCCGCCGATCAGGAACATCGACAGGAAGCCGAGCGCGAAGAGCATTGGGGTGGTAAGGCTCAGCTTGCCGCGCCACATGGTGGCCATCCAGTTGAAGAACTTGACCCCGGTCGGCACGGCGATGAGGGCCGTCATGAAGCTGAAGAAGGGCAGGAACACGAAGCCGGTGGTGAACATGTGGTGGGCCCACACGCTGAAGCTGAGCAGACCGATGCCGACGGTGGCGAACACGAAGGCGCGGTAGCCGAAGAGGGGCTTCCGCGAGAAGACGGGCAGGACCTCGCTCACCACGCCCATCGCCGGCAGGATGACGATGTAGACCTCCGGGTGGCCGAAGAACCAGAAGATGTGCTGCCACAGGATCGGGCTGCCGCCGACATTCGGGTCGAAGAACGAGCCGCCGTAGTTGCGGTCGATGAAGAGCGCGATCAGCCCGGCGGTGAAGACCGGGGTCGCAAGCAGGATCAGGGTGTTGGTGACCAGGACGGTCCATACGAAGATCGGCATCCGGAAGAGGGTCATCCCCGGCGCGCGCATCTTGAAGATGGTGGTGATGAAGTTGATGGAGCCGAGGATCGACGCCGTGCCGACCAGGGTCAGGCCGATCAGCCACAGGTCGGTGCCCGGTCCCGGTGAGTACTTCGCCTGGGTGAGCGGGTTGTAGCCGGTCCAGCCCTCCGCCGCCGCGCCGCCGAACAGGTAGCCGCTGAAGATGAGGAGGCCCCCGACAGGCAGGAGCCAGAAGCTGAGCGCGTTGATGCGGGGGAACGCCATGTCCGGAGCGCCCAGCATCAGCGGCACGACGTAGTTCGCGAAGCCGGACAGCACCGGCACGATGAACAGGAAGATCATGATCGTCCCGTGCATCGTGAAGGCCTGGTTGAAGGTCGCCTCGTCCAGGAACTGGAGGCCAGGCACGGCCAGCTCGGAACGGATCACGAGCGCCAGGATCCCGGCCGCGAAGAAGAAGAAGAAGCTGTTGACGATGTACAGGATCCCGATCTTCTTGTGATCGACGGTGGTCAGCCAGTCGAGCACCCAGGAGCGCTGGTAGGTCTCAGCTCGTGGGTCCAGGGTGGTGGTGGCCATGGTGCCTCGAACTTCTCCCTCTACCCTACGGTCCAGCCACAATCGTGCCCTTCATCTGCTGGGGGTGGACCTGGCAGATGAACTGATACTCGCCCGCCGGGAGCGCGGGGACCTGGTACTCGCGCACGCCCGGACCCTGGAAGATCTCGCCGGTGAAGAGATTCTGCGCACCCTTGAGGATCGCCACGTTGTGATTCTGTCCGTCGGTGATCTCGAAGCGGATGACGAACGGCTGCCCGGCGGGCACCTGAATGCGATCGGTGCTGAACTTGGTACCGGTGGCCGATAGCTTGATCACGGTCGCGCTAGGCGGGGCCGAGGGCGCGGGCGTGGCTCCCGATCGCGCGACCTTGAGCCACTGATCGTACTTGGCGCGAGTCATCGCCTGGATGGCGAAGGTCATATTGGCGTGCTGCAGGCCGCAGAACTCGGCGCACTGCCCCGTGTAGGTCCCCTCCTCCGAGATCGTGAACTCCAGCTCGTTCGGGGTCCCGTTCTCGCCGACGGGAACCACGTCGCGCTTGATCAGGAACTGCGGGACGAAGAAGGAATGGATCACGTCGAGCGACGGCAGGATGACGCGAATTGGCTCGCCGATCGGCAGCCTCATGACCGGCGGGTTGGCGGCCGTGCCATTGACCACCGCGTCATTCTTCGGGTTGTTATCGCCGTCGAGATAGCGGAAGCGCCACTGCCACTGGAAGCCGGTCGCCTCCACGGTCACGCCAGGCTTGGCGGAGCGCGCCTCGACCGCGTTGAGCGTGATCGTGCTGATCACGAACAGGATCAGGACGATGACGGTGGGGATGGCGGTCCAGATGATCTCCACCACCGTGTTCCCGTGCACCTGCGGCGGCAGCTGATCGTCGCCCGGCTTGCGACGGTAGCGGACCGCGGCGTAGACGATGAAGCCCTCGACCCCCAGGAACACGATGCCGCCCATGACCAGGACGGCCACATACAGGCCGAACACCTCTTTGGCGGTTTCGGTCTTCGGCTCCGGCGGCAGCATGCAGCCGGCCAGCAGACCGATGATCAGGAGCGGGATACCGGCTCGCAGAAGTCCCCACAAGCGCGATCGGGCCGCCGTGAATCGCATCAGCTCGTCTCGAGGCTCCCTACGTCCGAAGGGCGCAGCCGCACAGCCCGGCTGATGGCGGCGCGGGCCGTATTGTACCGATGGGCGACGTGGGGCGCAGCCTCGGCTGCGCGGATCAACCGGCGGGCAGAGGCTCTGGGCAGCTCCGCTCTTCGTGGGGCAGGAGCGGTCGCGGGATGATCGAGTACCGATGCCCGCCTGCCGTCCAGCGGGTCAGCTGATTGGATTGGCGAAGCGCTGCCAACCAGGTCGCGCCGTCCGCGCCCGCCACCACGCCGCAGCGCAGGTCGCCGGAGCTCATCGGCTTGCCGAAGCTTGCCGGATCGCCGGCGAGCGGCCACGCGCGAGGCGCCTGCGGCGGAAGCCCGCTTCCGGCGTCGGGCGGCTCGGCATCGGTGTTCCGCACATAGAGGCGCAACGCGTCCGGCTCGTACGGCTTCCAACCCGTGTCGGCCCAGGCGTCGGCTGGAAGCCACTGCTCGAGGCCGTGGAGCTGCTGGTCGAGCGTCGCCAGCGCGCGGTGGGCCAGCAGCTCGTTGCGCGACATGCCGGGCGGAGGATTCGTGACGTCGAGCATGCCGAGCGCATAGACGCTGATGGTGACCTCGCGACCGTCGGCGTGCAGGGTGAAGACCGTGTCGGGCGCGTCGGCGACCATCGCATTCGCCCCACGCAGGTCGAGTTCCGCCTTGAAGAGGCCCGTTTGGGCCACCGCGCGAAGGATCGCCTGGATCCCGGCCTCGGTCAGCCGTCGCTCCTGGATGCTGGGCAGCGCGGGGCCCGGGAAGATCTCGATCTGCGCTCCAGGGACCAGGACCCGGCCATCGCCGGTCAGCACAAAGGTCGGCAGGGCGCCGAGCAGGAAGTCGGGCGCGACAAAGCCGCCGCTGTTCGCAATGCTCAGGATCAGCGCGTTTCCGGTCGGGTGCGCGACATCGCCGCTCGGTGCCGGGGAGGCGCCGGGGCCGCCGCCGGCGCCTCCGCTGCATCCCGCGAGCAGAAGGCCGGCGGCGACGAGTGTGCTGGCTGTTCGTTTCATGGGCCTCAGGACGCGCTGAGTCGCCGCTCGGTTCCGACGACCTGCAGGCAAGGGGCGTCGGCGAGAGAATGAGATCGATGCCCCGACTCCTCCTTGCCGTCGCACTCCTCGTGGCAACCCTGGCGCTCCCGTGGCCGGCCCTCGCGCACGGAGCGACCGCTCCGGCGCCGCAGCTGCCGGGGATTCTCCTCCAATGGCGTTTGGAGCCGTTCGCGCTGGCAGGCGTGACGCTCGCCGCCGCGGCGTATTTCTGGGCCGTGCGACGGGTCGGCCGGGGACATCCGGGTCATCCTCACCCCGCTCGGCGCGGCTGGTTCTTTCTCGCCGGCCTGCTGGGGCTGGTGCTGGCGCTGACCTCCCCGATCGAGGTCTACGAGGGCCAGCTCTTCAGCGTGCACATGGTCCAGCACATGCTCCTCGAGCTGGTCGCGGCACCGTTACTGCTGGCCGGTGCACCGATCACCCTTGCCCTGCGCGCGGCATCTCCATCGGTCAGGCGCCGCCTCCTGACGATCCTTCAGAGCCGGGCCATCCACCTGGTCTCGTTCCCGATCGTCGCCTGGGTCCTCTTCGCGGCGGTCAACTGGGGCTGGCATTTCAGCGTCCTCTACAACGAGGCGCTCGAGAACCCGTGGCTGCACTACGTGGAGCACGCGAGCTTCCTTGCCGCCGCACTCCTCTTCTGGTGGCCGGTGCTCGGCGTCGATCCGTCGACGTGGCGGATGCCACATCCTGTGCGGCTCCTGTACCTCTTCCTGGCGATGCCGCAGAACTCGTTCCTTGGCGTCGCATTGCTGAGCGCAGGCACCGTTCTCTATCCGCACTACGTCACGAATCTCCGCAGCTGGGGCCCGACGCCGCTCGACGACCAGCGTCTGGGCGGGACCCTGATGTGGGTTGGCGGCGACCTCGCGTTCCTGGCCGCGATGGCGCTGGTGCTTGCCGGCTGGATGCGCTACGAGGACCGGAGAACCGCCCGACTCGATGCGCGCCTGGCAGCTGAGCGCGCGGCTCGTGGCGAGTGACCGCACGAGCCCGGGGGAGTCAGCCGATCGGCAGACGAACCAGTGAATCGAGGGCGACCGCGGCGAAGAGCAGGGTCAGGTAGCTGATCGAGTAGCGGAAGAGATTGATCGCGGCGCGCCCGTCTGCCGCGTCGTGCCGCAGGCGGAGCGCGTACACCATGAAGAGGGTTCCCAGCCCAACCGCGGCAGCCACGTAGATCAGGCCCATGCCGGCAGTCGGCCATAGCAGCAGGCTGACCCCAACCAGCAGGAATGAGTAGAGGACGATCTGACGCGCCGTCTCAGCTTCACCGCGCACCACCGGCAGCATCGGCACGCCGGCCGCGGCGTAGTCGCCCTGGTAGCGCAAGGCCAGGGCCCAGAAATGCGGGGGGGTCCAGTAGAAGACGATGGCGAAGAGGACGAGGGCGGGGATTCCCACTGAGCCGGTGACGGACGCCCATGCAACCAGCACCGGCACGCAGCCTGCCGCGCCCCCGATCACGATGTTGTGCGGGGTCGATCGCTTCAGCCAGATGGTGTAAACGAACACGTAGAAGGCGGTCGCGCTCAGGGCGAGCAGGGCGCTCAGCACGTTCACCAGCAGCGCCAGCCACGCGAATGAGATGACAGTGAGCGCGATCCCGAAGACGAGTGCGGCGCGGGGACTGATCGCATGGCTGGGCAGTGGCCGGTTCCGCGTACGCCGCATCAGGTCGTCGATATCGCGGTCGACGAACTGGTTTATCGCATTCGCGCCACCGGCCGCCAACGTTCCTCCGACGACCACGGCCACCATCAGCCAGACCGATGGCAGGCCGCCCTGGGCGAGCACCATGGTCGGCACCGTGGTGATCAGCAGCAGCTCGATGATGCGTGGTTTCGTGAGCGCGACGTAGGGGCGAAGCCGGCTGAACACGCCTCGGGAAGCGGGGCGGGAGACCGATCTCGGCACCCGCTCCAGACGCCGAACGGCCAGCCAGGCGAGGACCAACGTGCCCCACAGGGCGGCGCCCACCACCAGGTGGGGAACGACGAAGTAGGTCGCCAGCCGTGACCAGATGTTCGCGGCCCCCAGCCCGATCTGGAGAATGGTCAGCCCCGCGGCCAGGGTCGCGAGCCGCCGAAGGCGAGGGTCAACCGTCTGCCGCTGGACCACAAACGCCATGATGAGCACCAGGCCGGCGACCGCAACCGCGAGCGCACGGTGGGCGAACTGGATCTGGTGCGCCGACGCCGTCAGGTCCGGCACGAGGGCGCCGTTCATCAGCGGGAAGTCGCTGGATGCGAGCCCCGCGCGATGGCCGGTCACCCATGAGCCGAGCAGCATCTGGGCGAAGACCAGGATCGCCGTGATGCCGAAGAGGCGCGTCAGGCCGGGATGGCTCAGGCTGCGCTGGAGCGGACCGTGGGTCGCGCGCTCGGCGATGAAGATGGTCGCGGCGAGGACGGTCAGCGCCATGGCGAGATGTGCGGTGACCAGGTCGGCGCGTAGCTGCTCGAGCACCACCGCGGCGCCGAGCAGCGACTGCGCGATGACGAGCACGCCGGCAATCGCCGCCGCCGCCAGCATCGGCCGATCGCGTCGTCGGAATGAGAAGAGGGTGATCAGCCCGACGGCGCCGACCAGCGGGCCGACGAAGACCGCTGCCACCAGCCGATGGCTGTGCTCGATCCACGCGTTCAGGTCGGCAGGCGGGATCCAGTCGCCGAAGCAGAGCGGCCAATCGGGGCAGCCAAGTCCGGAATCGGTCGCCCGCACGAGCCCGCCGACCGAGATGAGGACGAAGGTCGCGACCGCCGCGGCGATCGCCAGCTTTGCGAAGCGGGTCACGAGTCCTCCGCTGCCCGGCGACGAGGCACCCAGATCAGGCAGAAGGCGAGGTGGGCAGCCGCATGATACCGGCAGCGGTCGGTCGAGTCATACCGCGACCCGGCGGTCCGCGCGGCGAGCGTGCGGGACGAATCGCAGCGGGCGCGGGACGAACGGCAACAGTCGCCGGCTGACGGCCGCGGTCCGATCCACGGCCCGCTCCCGGGCAGGACTCCACGGCAGCCCGAACTGGCGACGCAGCTCGGCCGGCAGGGTAGAGATCGAGACCAGGTGCGCAAGATCCCAAACGAAGCGGGGCGGAAATCTGGTCGGATAGAGCACCGACGGCGCCAGGCCGCGCGCGGTCGCGGTGACCCGGACCTCGCCGGTCGCGACCTCCTGCCTCATCCATTCGCGGAGGGCTGGCAGGGTGTCCGGGACCAGCTCCTCGGGAACGCCGAAGGCCAACGCCACCGCTCGGCATTCTCCGTAGTAAGTCTCAGCCTCTTCAGGCGAGAGTGGCAAGACGAAGCGGTCGTACACGCGCAGCGCGGTATCGACCAGGGTCGCGTGGACCCAGAGCAGGGCGCGCGGCTCGAGAGCGCTGTACGGCTCGCCGGTTTCGGGGATCGTGCCCCGAACCGAACGATGGATGGCATTCACCCGCTCGATGCTGCGCTGTGCCTGCCGCGGGGTACCGAAGATGAGATCGAAGCTGGTGCTCAAGGTGCGCCGCAGGCGTCCGAACGGGTCTTCTCGGAAGGTCGAATGCTGCGCGACTCCGGCGGCCACCGCCGGATGGGCGATCTGCATCAGCAGGGCGCACGAGCCGCCGCCCAGGACTACCACCTCGCGATCGATGCGCCAGGAGAGGCTGCCGGGCCCAAACAGTCCCTGATCGGTCACCCCCATGCGCTTCGCGCGGCCCGCGGCGCTCCCGGGCCGCTCGGGAAGAGAGCCCGGAAGAGGAGCCCCGCGATCACGCCGGCCGCGAAGCCGCCGATGTGCGCCATGTAGGCGACCCCTCCTCCGGTCTGGTCGGCCACCGCAAACGACCCGATCCCGCTGATGAACTGGAAGAGGGCCCACATCCCGATCGCCACGATCGCGGGAACCGGCATCAGGAAGCGGAACAGGAAGACCAGCACCCGGTTGCCGGGGAAGAGGACGAGGTAGGCGCCCAGCACGCCGGAGATCGCACCCGAGGCACCGAGCGAGGGGATCGGCGACAAGGGGTTGACCAGGATCTGGGCGAAGCTCGCGATCACCCCAGCAATCAGGTAGAAGAGCAGATAGCGAAGGCGCCCGATCCGATGCTCCACGTTATCGCCGAAGATCCACAAGAAGAGCATGTTCCCGCCGAGGTGGAGCAGGCCGCCGTGCATGAACATGCTGCTGAAGAGGGTGAGCCAGATCGGATTCGGGCCCGGCGCCTGCGGAATCACGATCGGTTGCTGGTTCACCACGATCTCGGTCGGGACGGTGATATCGGTCCCGGTGGTGATCTCGGCGGGCACGGCGCTGTAGCCGTAGGTGAAGGTCTCGTTTGCGCCTGCGCCCTGGAGCAGGAAGAAGACCGCGATGTTGACCGC
>JALYTG010000266.1 GCA_030854405.1 Chloroflexota bacterium
CCTTCGACCCGCTCGTAGTGCGGCCGACGGTCTACCTCAAGCCCGAACTGCTCAACGCACCAGTTCTAGTCGAGTCACCATGTGCTGCTGGTCGTTGGGGCCATAGCAAGTGGCCCTACCTCCGTCGAGATCCATTTGGTTGACCCTGCTGAGACGGCGGATCCCCCAGACACTCATCGGCGCGTCGGTGGCAACGCCAGGGGGCGAGGCGTACGTCGGGGACAGGCCGAGGTCGTGGAAGTGTCGATCATAGAACGTCCGTACGAACGGCGCAGCTATGCGATGTCCTCACCTGGGGCGGACTCCCACTCGTCTCGTGCGTGAATCGGTACAAGGACCGACTTCGCGTGTCTCAGCCCTCTCGGGCACGCCAGATCTTGCCTTGTGTCTCAGGGGCCGGTCTCCACGGCGGGCGCCGGCCTGACTCGCGCCGACCTTCCACCCTCTCAGCGTCCGGGTTCGAGCCGAGGCGACCCACGAACGCGGATCTTGGGGTCGACTTCACGCGGGCCGAGCGCCACGCGGGGCGCTCTCGTCAAGGCTAACCTAGGCTAAGCGATCTGGGCAGCCGTCTCCGCGCACGACCGCAACCGCCGGGCGCCGCGGAGGCGCGTTACGATAGCGCGACATGGCTCAGCATCCGGTCGAGCTGATCCTGCTGCGTCAGCTGGCAAGCTACCTGGCAACGCCGATGTTCCTTGTCGATGCCGCCGGCACTCTCGTCTACTACAACGAGGCGGCCGAGCCTGTGCTCGGGCGGCGCTTCGAGGACAGCGACGAGATGGTTCGTGAGGCGTGGCTGTCTGCCTTCGCCCCAAAGGCGCTTGATGGACGGCCGCTCGGCGACTCGGCGAATCCTCTGCTGGCCGCGCTGGCCGAGCGGCGCGAGCAGCATGGAATCCTGACGATCCAAAGCCTCGGCGGCGGCGAACGCCGCATCGAGGTGACCGCGATTCCGCTCGAGGGCACCGCCGGGCGGCTGCTTGGCGCGGTCGCCATCTTCTGGCCGGCTGAGCCGACGTGAAAGTCCGGTTCTGGGGTACCCGTGGATCGCTCGCCACAGCGGGGGCAGAGACGGTGCGGTACGGCGGCAACACCGCATGTGTCGAGCTCCGCGCGGAAGGTGCGCCCGTGGTGGTGCTCGACGCCGGGTCTGGCATCCGCCCACTCGGAGTGGCGCTCGGCGAGGATGTGCCTCGAATCGATATCCTGCTCAGTCACCTGCACATGGACCACGTCCAGGGGCTCGGCTTCTTTGCGCCGCTGTTCAGCACCGGGCGCGAGATCCACATCTGGGGTCCGCCGTCCACCACGCTGAGCTTGCGCGAACGGCTGACGCGGTACCTGTCTCCTCCCCTGTTTCCCGTGGCCCTGCGCGATGTCCCATCGGACCTCGCTCTCCATGACGTGCCGACCGATGAGCCCTTCGAGCTCGGGCCGTTGGTGGTGACCGCTGCGCTCGTGATCCACCCTGGACCGACGGTCGGCTACCGCATTACCGATGGGCGCACCACGATGGGCTATCTACCCGACCACGAGCCGGCCCTCGGCAGCCGCGACTTCCCGGGGCCTCCTGATTGGTTATCGGGCTTCGCGCTGGCGGTGGGCGCCGACCTCTTGATTCATGACGCCCAGTACACCGAGGGCGAGTACGCCGAGCGCATCGGATGGGGCCACAGCACACTCCGGCATGCCGTGCATCTCGCCGCGGCGGCGAATGTGCGCCGGCTGGCAACCTTTCACCACGACCCCACCCACGACGATACGACGATCGATCAACTGTTGATGGCGATCGACCGAGGTGGGCTGGACGTGTTCGGTGCGCGCGAGGGCTTGGAGCTGACCCTTGGTGGTCGAGGGTCATGAGACGGATGGGGGGGGTCGCGCCAGTTCAGCTCGTGCTGGCCACGATCCGGCTCGGTCAGATGAATATCTCAGCCGGCACCGGTCGAACCAGGTAGGCGTTCCAGTACTTGACACGCTCCCGGTCCGGGCTCTGGAGGACCTTGTTGACCGTGCCGCGGTTGTTGACGACAACCGGCCATAGCCGTAGGTCAGGCGTATTGATGCGGACGAACCGTGCGACAGCCTCGCGCCGGGTGTCCGCGTTGACTCTGATCCGATGATCGCCCACATCCGCGAACAGCCACGGCGTAATCTTGAGCCTCTTTTCGATGTCGCCGATCGTCTGCGCGTCGGACGCCTCCAACCAGCGTTCGAGGATCCGGACGAGCTCAGCCTTCCCGGCGACGATCAGCCCCTCGGGCAAGTGGCCGCTGGTGTCGCTCGGCATGTGGTCGTCTCTCCTGAACCTGGATCAGTATGCGTTGGCAGGAAAGGGGAGCGCGCCGTAGGATAGGAAGGCGGTCCGCTGCGTGTCCTTCCGAGCGGACCGCTTTCTAATGCGTGCCGCCTCAGCGCCTGGGCGCGTTTCTGCGCGATGCGCGGGTTCGCGCCGTGCGAGCCGAGGGTGGATATCCTGGTCGCCACTAGGCTGATGTTTCCAGAGGGCGCGGCAGACCGCCTAGGTCAGTTGCTCGAGCGGGCGTACCAGACGTTGCCCGGCCCCGCATAACTGTTTCCCTCGCCCCAGATGGCATGCGTCCGGCCGTCCGCGTCGATATCGATCTCGAAGTAGTCGCCGTACGGCTGGAGATAGCCGTTCCGGAACTTGTAGGCATATCCGGGGACGAACGCAGAGAGGACCGCCTCCTCGCTCCAACTGGTGCCGCGGTCAGCCGAGCTGCGGTAGTAGATGTTCCAGCGCGCGCGCGGGTCGTCGCCACCCGCGTCATGGCCGTTGCGGTCATCGGTCCAGGCGATCCGGACGTCGCCGTCACCGCGGGCCGCCATCGCGGGAAAGACGTTGTTCGCGCCGCGCGGCGCGCCGGAGACATCGACCGGCCGGCTCCACGTTGCACCGCGGTCGGTCGAGCGCGCGAAGTAGAGGCGCTGCGGCGCGAAACGCTGGCGGTTCGCGTTCCAGAGCACGTAGACCCGGTCTCGCCCATCGACGGCGAGCGCCATCTGAGCCCCCCAGTAGTCCCAGCCGCCACACGCGCAATCAGTCGCGATCTGCGAGACGTCGACGATGGAGGAGCTCCACGTACGCCC